>JABHXC010000077.1 GCA_018657475.1 Candidatus Woesearchaeota archaeon | reverse complement strand
CTGTTTCCCTACAATAGAAATTTTATCGATCATTTTTTCAATGACATGACGGGAAGATAACCTTGTCTTTTTACAAACAGTTACAGGACAACCGACAACTTTTGCTATTGCCTCCGCC
Source organism: Candidatus Woesearchaeota archaeon (assembly GCA_018657475.1). Classification (GTDB taxonomy): domain Archaea; phylum Nanobdellota; class Nanobdellia; order Woesearchaeales; family GW2011-AR9; genus JABHXC01. The sequence continues at coordinate 6,606 of JABHXC010000077.1, read as the reverse complement.
CATTGATAAGACTCTCCATCAGGTCCAACAATCACTGGATTTTTATACTTTTTTCCAACAAATTCAGCAATACTTTTGTTAGCAGTTAATTTTTTTGTAGAAATCGTAAAAATATCTTTTAAAGAGTCATATCTATGAAGATGTGGATCAATAGTTATTATCTTATCAATAGCACCATTCAACAATTTAGCCATAATCCTGCTAGAAATGGCTTCTCCTGAATTAAATCGTTTGTCTTGCCTCATGTAAGCAAGATAAGGCGCAACAAGAATTACTTTTTTAGCTCCTAAATTTTTTGCAGTTTCCCCAGCAAAAACTATGTCAAATAAAGACATGTCAGACTTTGGCTGAAAAGATTGAACAATTACAACTTTCTTTCCTTTAACTTTTGTATTAAATTTTAAATAAATATCACCGTCAGGAAATGAAGCAATAGTTAAGGGAGAATATTTCACTTTAAGCTGTTTTGCTAACCTTTTTGCAATAAGTTCAGAATTCCCACAAGTAGTAATGATCATCTAATAACCTCTTTCAATGAAAGATTTTTTGAATATATAAATATACCTAAGAAATCTTTATATAGATTACAAAGCCACTAAAATTTATGAGTGAAGAAAAAAAATTCTACCATTGGACCGATGTCACGGCTGAAAAAGTTATAAGAGAAAAAGGAGATAAGAATGAATATACTGTTGCCGCTGGTATTACTCCGAGTGGAACAGTCCATATTGGAAATTTTCGAGAGATTATCACCGTTGATTTAGTAAGGAGAGCTTTAGAAGCTAGGGGGAAAAAAGTTAGATTCATCTACTCTTGGGATGATTATGATGTGTTTAGGAAAGTTCCAAAAAATATGCCTAAACAAGAAGAGCTCAAAAAAGAATTAAGAAAACCAATTGTTGATGTGTTTGACCCTTATGGCAAAGATGAAAGTTACGCTAGACATAATCAAATATCAGTTGAAGAAGATGTAAAAAAAGTAGGTATTAATCCAGAATTCATTTACCAATCAAAAGAATATAGAAAATGTCGATACGCTAAAGAGATAAGGCATGCATTAAAACACTCAAAAGAGATCAGAACGATTCTTGATAAACATAGAGAAAAACCTTTTCCTAAAGACTGGTTACCAGTTGCTGTCTTTTCAAAAAAGCTTGACACTGACGAAGTTACAAACCTAAGATACGATGGAGAATGGGGCCTATCTTATGATCTTGAAGATGGCACTACTGAAACCATTGATTTCAGAAAAGATGGTAATGTAAAATTAAAATGGCGAACTGATTGGCCCATGCGTTGGTTTATTGAAAAAGTAGATTTTGAACCAGGTGGAAAAGATCATTCTACTGCGGGAGGTAGTTATGATACCGGAAAAGAAATCATTAAGTTATGGAATTTTACCGCTCCCACATATATAATGTACGACTTCATTAATGTTAAAGGTGGAAATGGTAAAATGTCAAGTTCTAAAGGAGATGTGGTTACATTAAATGATGTCCTTGAAGTGTATGAACCAGAAATAGTTAGATACATCTTTGCGGGAACAAGAGCAAATAGAGAATTTGCCATTAGCTTTGACGTTGATGTTATTACTACATATGAAGAGTTTGATAGAGTAGAACGATTATTCTTTGATGTTGAAACTGCGAATGAAAAAAAAACTGCACAAGCAAAAGCAGCGTATAAACTTAGTGCTGTAAAAGAAATTCCAAAATCAATGCCATATCAACCAGGGTTTCGTCATCTAACTACTGTACTACAAATAAATCAACTTGATGTTGACAAAACAATAGGATTCTTTGAAAATGAGCTTAAAAACGAATTTGATAAAGAAAGACTTAGAACCAGAGCTATTTGTGTAAAAAACTGGTTAGAAAAATATGCACCAGAAGAATTTAAATTTAGTGTCCAAGAAAAATGCCAAGTAAAAGTAGATGAAAAAATAAGATTATTACTCCAAAAAATTGCTGAGAAGTTAATAGAAAAAGAGTGGACAGATAAAGAATTACATGAAGAAATTTACATTCTTACAAGAAATGCAGAAATCGAACCAAAAGAATTCTTTAAAATAGCCTACAATGTGTTAATTAATAAAAACAAAGGGCCTAGACTAGCCTCTTTCATTCTCGAAATTGGAAGAGAAAAAGTAGCTGAGTTATTTAAGCAAGTTTAAAACTGTGGGCGGCAGGGCTCGAACCCATGTAGACACTAATTTATTTTTCATAAAATGACTTTTGATCTAAATTCCCTTTAAGCATCATCTTTCTTTGATTAATATTTGTTCCAGGTGGCAAAAAACCAAACATTTCCCAAACAGCATATCTTGTTTGGTGTCTAGGATTACTTGAACCAATAATTTGAAACCACTTCTTAACATGATCAATTTTCTGGATTTTAACTGAAAAAGAGTCATGCCTATTCCTATTACTTCTTCGTCCTGCTTTTGATTTTAGTCGTAATTTTGATTCAATTCCAAGTCCCAAGATCAATGTTCTTATCTGTTCCATTAAGTTCTCTGAACAAGAAGTTATCTCAACAATAGGAATATAGTGAAATTTCTTTTTCCAAGCTACTGAAGTTTTCGCTCTTGATTTGTCAAACCATATAGATCCATCTGCATCAAAAATCCCTCTAAGAACTGCTTTTTTAACTTCAGGATTGTTTGAATCAATAAATAAAGTAGGAATTTTCGCTATTAATGATTTTCTTCCCGACTGAAAACCTAAGTCTTTACATTTCTGGATTATCTGTTTTTTATGACAACCAATACCATACACTTTCCAATAAAGAAACTCTTTTGGCTGAACTTCACAAAACACTTTGCTAAACAAAGGGGCAAGGAACTGATCATAATACTCTCTGTCTTCAATTCTATCACCAGTAATATAAATAGAACATTTACTTTTTTCTATCCAACCATCCCCAATAAATGCACCAAGAATTTCTGCGGTGTCTGGATTTATTTTTTTATTCATTTTAATGTATAGTGTTTAATTTAGTAAGTGATTTTTCATTATAAATGTCACATATGTATGTCCAGTGACCAGTGGGACAAAAATTACAATTTATTAGTTAAACTAATCATAAAGAATTAAAAAAATGCGGACGGCAGGGTTTGAACCTGCGTAGGTACTAAACCAACGGATGGCTCCCGAGTATTTATTGATCCCTTGTAAAGACCTCACTTCTCAAAGATTTGAGTATGGACTCACCAGCACCAATATTGACGCCAAATGAACCGTCCCGTTTGACCACTCCGGCACGTCCGCATATAGCTAACCGCTACAATAACGCTTTTTATACTTTTCCATAAAACTTAAAAATAGATAAAGAAAAACAACCCTAATGAAAAGATGGTTGATCATACCTGTACTTATAGGAGTTATTCTGTTAGTAGCAGCTTGTCAAACAGTAGATCCTAATGATAGTTGTAGTTCATTAGATGATACAGCTAAAGATCAATGCTATTTTGACAATGTTCAATGTAGTAAAATAGATAATGAAGTGTTAAGAAATCCTTGCATTGCAGAATTAGCAAAAATCCAAGAAGATATTTCTGTTTGTGATTTAATTGAAGAAGAATCAGCATTTGCATACTGTCAGGACCAAGTTGCAAGAGTTTTAAACAATCCTGAAATTTGTAAAGACATTGAAATGAGATATTCACAAGATAATTGCTACAGTCATTTTGGAACAAGTAATAATGATGTTCAAAAATGTCTTTTAATAAGCAATGAAGAACAACGTCATAAATGTATAGAAACTGTTGCTGATGTAACTAATGACCCAAATTTATGTCTAAATCTTCCTTTTGCTCCAGAGAATAAACGTGCTGCTTGCTTGTCAAGTATAGCAAGAGAAACACAAGATAAAGAAGTATGTGATATGATTGATGAAAGAGTAAAACAAAACACTTGTAAGTTAAGAATTGCTAAAGACACAAATAATATTGAACTTTGTGAAGAAATAACAATTAATCTTATGAAAGATGATTGTATAGCAGATATTCAACAAGAATTAAACTAATTTATTCTTTTAATTAATAAAAAAAATTAATTTAAAAAAAACTACTTCTTATTCTTTTTGTTCCAATTAAAAATTCGAAGTCTAGAAGTTTTACCATAACCACAAGAAGCACACTTTTTCTTCTTTTTATGATATGCAAGTTCTCCGCATCGTCTACACTTAAAGTGGGTTGATTTCCCACTTCGTTTCCCCATACTTGCTGTGCCTTTACTCATTTTTATGCTGGAGAGATTATGATAATAGTATCACCACGGATGAAAACTGTTCCTAATTTTCGTTTCATCTCACCGTTTTGTTGTTCTTCTGCTTCATCTAAAACCACATTAATATGAATATCAAATGCTTTTAATTTTCCTACAAATCTTGATCCATTCTTTAGATCAACCATTACTGTTTTATTCCTTGCCGCGTTTAACGCATCCAAAGGTCTCGCCATTTCTTGCATTGTAAAAAACCCCCAATCAATATTCTCTGCTGTGCAGATGACCATATATAAATGTTTTGTTCAATCTCTAGGAAAAGAGTTATAAATACACAATATAAAACAAAGAATTATGATTAACTTCAAAAAATTACAAATAGCAATTAAAGATTATGATACTTTACGAGAAGAAGTTATCAAGAAAAGTAGAGATGTCCTTAAGCTTAGTAAACAAGTTATTTACTCTGTCCATCGTAACGAACTAAAACAAGCTACAACACTAATTAATTGTATGGAAAAAGAGAAAAAATCTCTTGAACTGTTAGCAAAGAAAAAGAAAAAATTACCTTTTGAAGGTTCATTTAAAGTTGCTATACAAGAATATGTTGAAGCAGTCTTGTATTATCAATTTGTTAAAACTGGAAAATTAGTAAATCTTGCTGTTTCTCCAAGACACTTTGTTCTTGGTTTAGCCGATCTTCCAGGAGAATTATCAAGAAGAGCAGTCTTTTTAGCAGGAAAAGGAAGAGTCAAAGAAGTTTTGAAAATAAAAGATGCAGTTGATCAAATATATGGTGAATTACTAAGATTTGATTTTCGTGAAAATGAAATTAGAAGAAAAGTTGATGCAGTTAAGTACGAATTACGTAAGTTAGAAGATTTAGTGTTAGACCTACAACTTAAAAAAAGATAATTCATCACTCTTTGGTTGCAAACATTTTTATAAAAAATCACTATTTCTATTAAAAATGAAGATTTTAGCACTAAGTGATGTCCATGGAGATGGTCCAGCTATGCAAGAAATGGCGGAAAAGGCAGAAAAAGAGCAAGTAGATTTGGTTTTACTTGCAGGAGATATTGCCGAAGAATTAACTGGTTCTGTAGAAGGGGTTATTGGTCCATTTAAAGCAAAAGGTATTGATGTAGGGATTATTCCAGGTAATCATGATTCAATGGCAAACATTAATTTTCTTACTGAACATTATGATATTAAAAATCTTCATGGTTATGTATTAAAGAAAGGAAATGTAGGAATTTTTGGTTGTGGTTATGCAAATGTCGGCCCACACTTTTTAGATGACGAATCTGTTTTTAATACATTACAAGAAACACATGAACAGCTAAAAGGCATTAAAAAGAAAATCATGCTTACTCATACACACCCTCAAGAAAGTATTTTGGGGTTAGGTATGTTTCCTGGCTGTAAAGGAGTTAGAAAAGCACTTGATTTGTTCCAACCAGACATCCATATTTGTGGACATATTCACGAAACTGAAGGTATTGAAGAAGTTATTGGCAAAACTAGAGTTATTAATGTTGGGAAAAAAGGAAAGATTATTGAATTGTAAAAATTTCTCTAATACATGTTAACCATCTGTCCAGAATGTAAACAAAAACTTCATGAAGGCCAACACAAATATGCTGACGGCTTGTTTCATGTACAATATTGTAAAAAATGTGGTTTTAGAAAAGAAGTTGCTTTAGAATAATTACATTCCAAACCCTTTAGGCATTTTACCACCCATTTTTTTCATAAGTTTTTTCATGTCACCTTCACCTTTAAACATCTTCATCATTTTCTTACTTTGACGATGCTGTTTTAACAATTCACGAATATCACTAATAGATAAACCAGATCCAGAAGCAATTCTGTCAATTCTTTCAGCACTAATAACGCCTGGTTCTTCTAATTCATTTTTAGTCATAGAATCCATTGCAAATTTCCATTTTTCCAGTTTACCTTCTTGTACTTTTAACATATCTTTAGGCATTTTTAATGCACCCATGCCAGGAATCATTTCCATTATCTTTCCGAAAGAACCCATTTTTTTCATAGCTTTCATTTGTTCATATAAATCAACAAGGTTAAAGTTTCCTTTCATGAACTTTTCTTGCATATCTTTAGCTTTATCCTCGGTGATAACTTCTTTAGCTTTTTCTAGTAAAGATTCTATGTCACCCATTCCAAGTAATCTGCCTACAAACCTTTGTGGATGAAACTGTTCAAGATCTTCAACTTTTTCTCCAACCCCAATAAATACAATAGGAGCATCTGTTACTGCACATGCAGATAATGCACCACCACCTTTAGCCGTTCCTTCTAATTTTGTAACAACCACACCAGAAACCCTACAGGTATCATGAAACGCTTGAGCTTG
>JABHXC010000076.1 GCA_018657475.1 Candidatus Woesearchaeota archaeon | reverse complement strand
CTGAACAAACTTTAATGCAGGAACTTAAAGAAAAATTTGTTTATGAAGAATTAACTAACTTAAACCAATGGTTAGCCAGTAAACGGCGATCTAAATTAGGAAGAGCAGTAGCATTATGGGCATTAAACAAATTTCTTTACCCAAAAAAGATCTTAAAAATCATGGTAGGAAAGGATTTACCAGAATTCACAAAAGTAATGTTTCAATCAACCAGCGTATTAACACATAATCTTGCTCAGGCACGTTTAGCTTGTGCAAAAGTTGATTTTTTAATACAACCAAACTTGAAAGGTTTACGTTGGAGTGATTTTGATAAAGCAGAAAAATTTATTGCTTTAGGAGAAAAAGCAATGATGAATAAAATTGGTGAAATTAAAAAGAAGTTACGCTAATTTTAATTGTCGAACATCTTGATAATTAATATGTACTTTCTTACCACTTTTTTCATGTTGAATTAAAATATCTTTTGCCATTGCTTTAACAATATATGGTTCATCACAATATGATACTTTATCTCCCTTCTTTACAGGCACACCACGGAATAAAACAGTGACACGATAGATGTTCTTACCATCTTTCCTGCCAAATAAAGAGGAGGTGTTAATCACTTTACCGCCAAACCTCTTCTGAAGTCTTTTTCCCAAACCGTTAGTGAAATTGGAATCTGCTAAATAGATATCTACTCCATTCTTGAGATCTTTTGTTTCAGTCACAGGAATTTTAGCTTGAGATATTTCATCCATCACATAATCATGCACTTCTTGCTTAACATCTCTTAGTTGTAAGATTGCTTCATAGTACATTGGATGTTTACCTTCTAATGATCTAACCATTTTATGAGAAAAATAAACTGTAGATATTAATGTTTCTTATATTTTATAGTTATCAGATCACAATAAACTATAAATATGTAACAATCACTTCAAATCTTATGAAATGTTCATCTTTGGAAAAATTGCAAAGAAGGGAAAGATTAGCTAGACTTTCTAATGTAGTTCTTGTTGATGGGAGATCTGCTGAACATGCACGAAATCATCTTGAGATGAAGATTGCAGCAAGAATGGATAAAGAATTCTTAGATCCAAGTGATGAAGAAAAAGAGATAATATCTGAACTTAAAGAAGATAAGTTAAAATTTGCTGAAAGAACTATTAAACAACAAAGAGACGGAGAATACTTTACCAAAGTAGGAGTTAACGTAAGAGAGAGGGATGTCCACCTATTTTATCAATTTGAAGATAGAAATCTGGATATGATGGAATTGTTGGTTATGGGAGATACATTAAAACGATCAGGAGTAAAATCAACAACACTTTACCTTCCTTACATTCCTTATCAAAGACAAGATAAAAAAGATGATGGTAGAGTGCCAATATCAGCAAAATTAGTTTTTGATTTAATTAATGCAAGCTTGGGCAGTTCATTAAAAAGGATTGTTACATTTGATCTTCATGCTAAACAAGCTCAAGGTTTCCCAAACATCCCAGTTGATGAACTTAGTGCAGTCCCAGAATTTGCTGCATTTTATCGTGACGAATTAAAGTTAAGCAATGGAGATAACGGAGCCCAGGTTTACGTTTTTTCGCCAGATGCAGGCGGTGCAAAAAGAGCACGTTATCTTGCAAAGTTACTTGATGCGCCTCAAGAAACTTTTGACAAAAGACGTATTGGACATGGTGAAGCACGTACAAAATTTCAGCCATTGGATGTTGAAGGTAAAAAAGTAATTTTAATAGATGATATGATTGATTCTGGAGGATCTTTAGTAGGACAATATGAGAAAAATATTATTGGCCCGGTACAATATCTTCAGAGTTTAGGAGCAGATGTTTACATCTGTGCTAGTCACAGAATTTTTAGTGAAAAAAATGGGATTACTGCTGAAGAGAGATTTAAAGAAGCAGGAGTGCAGGTGTTATTAACGGATTCATTACCTCCACCAAAAGAAAGTTATTATTCTGAACATTCACCTTGGATGAATGTTATATCATTAAATCACGCTATAGCTAAAGCATTTTATTGTAACCAGGCTGGCACATCTATTTCTGATTTTATTCAAAGTCGTGAAGAGCGTATTAAAGCACATTCCCTTGATTTCTTAGTTGAAAGACAATCTAGTGGTGTCCATGATATGAACCTATAATACGACAAAACTCTTATAAAACAGAAGTAATATTTCTTGTGTATGAGTGATGACGAGATAATCAGGGAAAAGTTTATGGAATTTCAAGCTATTCAACAGCAATTAGAGCAGTTACAAGAACAGTTAAATCAAGTTCAACAACAACTTGCAGAACTAAGTATTTCTAAAAGTGCTGTAGAAGAATTAACTTCTATTGAAAAAGGTACAGAGATATTAACTCCAATAGCAAACGGAGTATTTGTAAAAGCTTCTTTACAAAATAATGATAAATTAATTGTTAATGTAGGATCAGGAGTTACAGTTGAAAGAAATCCTACTGAAGTAGTAAAATTGTTAGCTGAACAAGAAGTAGGATTACAAGATCAACTTGTTCAGGGACAGAGATTTATGGAAGAATTAAACATGAAAGCTCAAAGAATTTATGAGGAAGTAGAACAAGATGTTCAAGAAGTTAAAGAATAAATTAAAAGATGCATTAACTTCGTTTTCTAAGAAAGCTGAAGGAGAAGCTGAAGTTATTTCTGAGGAAGTTGTAGAAGAACCTGTTAAAGAAAAATCTGTTCCTGAAGAAAAGCTTGTTGCTGAAAAAATTATTGAAAAGCCAGTTGTTGAAAAAAAGAAAGAAGTTGTTGAAGATAAACCAGCTGTATGTGTTCCTAAAAAAGAAGAAGTTGTTGTAGAGAAAAAAGAAGTTAAAGAGCCTACTGAGGAAGAACTTGAAAGAATGGACGACCTTATTGAGAAAGGTCACCAGAAAAAAAGCGAAAAAGTTCCTATGAAATTCGATGCAGGACAAATGCAACATGTTCCTGACTTGGAAAATATTGAAGAGCCAGTTGAAAAAGAAGTTATTGAAGAAAAAGCTGAGATTATTGAAGAAGCTATTCAGAGACCAAAGAAGAGATTTGGATTATTTAAGAAGAAAGAGAAACCAGTTGTTGAAAAAGAAACTGTTTCTAAAGAAGAACCTAAAAAGAAAGGTTTAGGGAAATTAACTGAAAAATTAACTACAAAGAAAATTTCTGCAGAAAAGTTTGAAAAAATATTCTGGGATTTAGAATTAGTATTATTAGAAAATAATGTTTCTGTACAAGTTATTGATAAAATTAAAGAAAATCTTAAAGAAGAATTAGTTGATAAACCTCTTCCAAGAAATGTTTCTGCTAAAATTTTAGAAGTGTTAAAACGAACATTAGACGAAATTCTTACTTTTGACAAATTAGATTTAATAGCATTAGCAAAAGATAAAAAGCCATTAATTATTGCAGTATTTGGGATTAACGGTGCAGGAAAAACAACTTCCATTGCAAAGTTAACTAAATACTTTCAAAATAATGGATTATCAGTAGTATTAGCAGCTTGTGATACATTCAGAGCTGCAGCAATTCAACAGTTAGAAGAACATGCAAACAACTTAAAAGTTAAAATGATCAAACATGATTATGGTTCTGACGCTGCTGCAGTTGCTTTTGATGCAAAAAAGTATGCAGAGAAGAATGGTGTTGATGTTGTATTAATTGATACGGCAGGAAGATTACACAGTAATGCAAACTTAATGGCAGAACTTGAAAAGATAATTCGAATAACTGAACCTGATGTCAAATTATTTGTAGGTGAATCTATCACAGGTAATGATTGTGTTGAACAAGCAGAGAAATTTAACTCTTTAGTAGAAATGGATGGTGCTATCTTAACTAAAGCTGACGTTGATGAAAAAGGTGGAGCTCCTTTATCTATTTCGTATGTGATTAAAAAACCGATATTATTTCTGGGTGTTGGACAAGAGTATAAAGATTTAGAAGAATTTGATAAAGATAAAGTCTTGGAAAGATTAGGGTTATGATTCTTAGTTAAAATGGATAAACAAAAGTTAATTTCATTAGCAAAAGAATACAACACACCATTATTTGTTTATGATGGAGATTTGATCAAGAAAAGATACAATGAATTCTTTTCATTTATTCCTTACAATAAACTAAAAGTTAAATATGCAATGAAAGCAAATTATAACTTAGCTATTCTAAAGTTACTTGAACAAGAAGGTGCAGGTATTGATGCAGTTTCTCCAGGCGATGTACATATGGCTTTGAGAGCAGGTTT
>JABHXC010000075.1 GCA_018657475.1 Candidatus Woesearchaeota archaeon | reverse complement strand
TTAAAAAATCCTTACCTCAATGCTTCAGTGTTCGGTTTATTTTTTGGTTTAATTGTACTTCCGTGTAATCCAGCATCTTTAGCAGTATTATTTGCAGTTTCAACATCTGTTACAAGTTTCTTTACTAATTTGCTTAACTTTGTTGCATTTGGTTTAGGTATGTCAATTCCATTAGTAATTTTAGCAATTGTCTCAGCATCAGCAAGTAAACAAGTTATCGGTTTTTTAACCAAATACAAAAAACCTATAAATATTGTAGCAGGATTAATTATGTTAGGGATATCAATTTACTATCTTTTTTTCGTGTTTAAAATCATTTAAATTATCTTTTAACAGTTGAAGAGAAATTATAAGTACATAACAAATAAAAAAATAAAGATGGATGAAAAACAAAAGAAATTTTTTAAGAGAGTGGTTCCCACTATGGCATTTTTGGGAGGATTATGTTGCTTCACCCCCATTGTTCTTGTTTTATTAGGATTAAGTTCAGTTGGTTTTGCTGCTTCACTAGCTGACACTCTTTATGGAACATATAAATGGGCATTTCGTGGAGTAGCATTGGCACTACTACTTGCTGCGTTAGGCTGGTATTTTTACAAAAAAGAAAATGTTTGTTCATTAGACGCATTAAAACAAAAAAGAAGAAAAGTAATTAATATGATTTTAATAACCTTAATTAGTGCAATTGTTGCGTACATCATTTGGTTATATGTTATTGTTGAACTGATTGGTAAAGGGTTAGGTATATGGTAACAAAAAATTTATTTTTTACAATTTTAATTATAGCAACTTTGGCCGTTGCCGGTTGTGTCTCCAATACAGAACTCTCTAATAATATTCCGCCAGAATCTACTCAAACTGAACAAGACAATTCTATCAAAACTGCATCAGATGGTACTAAATATATTGTTAATCCAAAAGATATCCTTTCTGGTGGTCCACCGCAAGGAGGCATTGGTGTTGACAGAGGAATTCCTGCATTAGCTAAAGAAAATATTAAATTCATTCCAATTGAAGAAGCTGATTACATTCAAGATAATGAATTAGTTCTAGTTCTAAATCATAAAGGTGAAGAAAGAGTTTATCCTTTACAGATAATGACCTGGCATGAAATTGCTAATGATAATATTCAAGGAGATGCAATAATAATCACTTACTGTCCTTTATGCGGTTCTGGTATTGCTTATGAAAGTTATGTAGATATAAACAATGTAAAAACAGAGACAAGATTCGGCACTTCAGGTAAATTATACAATTCTAACTTAATTATGTACGATGAAGCAACTGAAACTTATTGGCAACAAATTGGTGGGCAAGCAATTGTTGGTGAACTTACTGGACAAACACTAACAGCAATATCTTTAGACACCGTTGTATGGCGAGATTATAAAAATTCAAATCCTAATGCAAAAGTGTTAAGTCAAGATACAGGGATTAATCGAAATTATGGTAGAGATCCTTATGGTAATTATTATGAAAACAGTTTCTTACTATTTCCTGTAGATAATGAAGATGATACAATTCATCCTAAAACAATTATCTTTGGTATAGAACATGAAGGAAATTTTAAAGCTTACAAAGAGGATGATTTGATTAATTTAGGAACAATAGAAGATACTATTGGTGAAACTAACATTATAGTAACAAGAAATGATGCAGGTATTGTAACCATAACCGCAGATGGCAAAGAACTTGTTAAAGAACGTGACATGTGGTTCGCTTGGTATGCATTCCATCCAACCACATTACTATTTGAAAGCGAGTAAACAACGATACATACCAAGTGTCCCGAATGAACAATGAGGATATGCTTGGTATGCTTTCCATCCTAACACCAAACTATACACTATCTTTTAAAATCTTTATCAAACTGTTCTTGATCAAAATCAACACCTAAAAACTTAGTAACATGTAAAGCATCAACTTCTGCATTCTTTAAACAGACAGACGCTCCTGGAGATGGTGTTATGTTAAAAATAATCTTATCTCCAAGAATCTTCGCTTCGCCCATGTTAACTTTTTTAGTTTTAGTATCAACTACTTGTGGTCTGATTCCTCCTAAATGTCTGCCGTAGGTTAAATCACTACCTTTAATCGTAGGGACAATCTTACGAACTTCTGTAAGGAAAGCATACTTTCCAATAAATGGAACACCATATACAACGTTCCATGCAACAAATCTATAATAAATCGGATCAGATAGTATCTTTACAATACTTGCAATAGCACTTAACTTAAATCTGAACAATTTTAAAAATGCAAAAAAAGATTTCCAATTTCTTTTTTCTAATATTGGCCATACTGAAGCAATGGGACCGAAACGAGTTTCGTTAGGATTTCCTACATCCGGATCACCGTGAACTGCAGCAAAAGGTAATTTAGGTTTTTGCATCAT
>JABHXC010000074.1 GCA_018657475.1 Candidatus Woesearchaeota archaeon | reverse complement strand
TGTGAGAAAAATAGTGGCGAAGGGGGGATTTGAACCCCCGATCCCCGCGTAGCTCCGCAAATTGCTAGTCATTGATTCTTACGAATCTCATTGCTCATAACTTATGAGCGCGGTGCTCTAACCAGGCTAAACCACTTCGCCACAACAAAGAAGCACAGAAGTCGTTATAAAAAGCTTACTGTTTTATCTGAGAAATATCATCTACACATAACCAAGCAGCAGCGTTGCCAAAACCAGATTTGTCTATATGAAATGGTTCTATCGATTCAATATTTTCTAAAAAAAGTAAAATACAATAATTCTTTGCTTGATAATAACTTGAATATTCCATGTCTTTTAAACAAATATCTTTGCCATACTTTCTAAAAATCTTTTCACAGGTGGGTTTATCTACATCTGTAAATTGTAACACTTTACTTATTGTAGCGCTGGCTGATATTGCTTCACCGGAATCTTTAAAGAATACTTTATCTCCAACAGAAACTTTGTTCCAAGGTGGATAGCGTGAAGTGTACCATCTAGATTCTATAGTTTTTTCTCCAGAAATGATTTTAGGTAAAAGTTCTCTATGTTTGGCTAAAATTGCTACATGGTGCATTTTATTTTAACAGTTTAGATACTTCTTCAACATTTATTTTTGGTGGATTTTTGACGATTGAATGCATGCTGCCTCCACCATCATTTTGCCAACGAGGCATTACATGTACATGTATATGGGGCACGGCTTGACCAGCAGCAGAATTATGGTTCCAGCCAACATTAAAACCGTCAGGGTTAAGTTTTTCTTGTAATATTTTCATAACTTTTTTTACAGCAAGGTAAAGATGTGGAACAATAGCATCATCTAAATCAAAAATTGTTTCAGCATGGACTTTTGGGATTACTAACGTATGCCCTTTAGTATGTGGAAAATTGTCTAAGAAAGCTAAAGTGTGATCATCTTCATAAACATGGTGTGAAGGAATTTCTCCAGTGATGATCTTATCAAACACACAATTCATAAATTAGAGAATATTTTAGAGTTTATTTACTTTTTGATTTTGTAGGGGTATAATTTGTTTACTTGGCAGGGCGCTAATACAAAAAATAAATTGGTTTTCTACAGTGCCTTTCTTACCACAACGTTTAAATAACTTAATCTTACAATAATTATATGTTAGTTGTTAGAACTCAGGTGAAAGATATTCTTAAAGAACTTGGTTTAGGAGTGGAACAAATGTCTAACGATTTTATGGAAATATTGGATGATAAAGTAAAAGAAGTTATTGTAACTGCTGCTAAACGTGCAAAAGCAAACAGTAGAAGAACAGTAATGGGAAGAGACGTTTAATTCTATTTAGTTGTATTTAGTTTTTATTTACTTGGTTGTGGTGGAACAGGTAATGTATTCGGTTTTACATTTGGATGAAAAATAATTTTATGTTTATCACTTGATGATTGGATAACTGGTGGGCGAACAATAATTGGTGGTGGAACTTGATTACCACTTAACTTGCTTTCAATAAAATGTAACTGTTTCTTTAACAACTCAATTTTATCTTCATCTTTCCCCAAAGTTTTTTGTAATTCTAACTCATGTTTTAATGCTTGAATTCTTGTAAGTAATAATGCTGATGGTCTAATTTGAGTAGATATAGGTTTTTTAATCGGTACTTGAAGTTTATTTTTAACTTGTTTAACTGCTTCTTTAGTTACATTTTGAGCCAGATTTTCGCTTAAAAGATGTGATAATTTTTGTACTTTTTTCTTAATTTGTGGATTATGGGCAAGTTGTAACTCTTTACGTAACCTAGTAATTTCACGTTTTAATGAAGCTACTTTTACTGATTCATGTTTTCTTTGTCTTTGAAGTTGTAATTCTAAATCTTTTACACCGGAAAGTTGTTGTTCCAAATGAATGATCTGTTTACGGATAGTTAGTTTTGGTACATGTTTTTGAGAAGCAAGATATTTTAATTCTTTAATATGTTTCTTTACAGTATTATGTGAAAATGCTGTAGCTTCGTGCCTTTGCAAATTAGCAAGTTTCAATAAGAATTGTTGACTGCGCAGATTCATTTGAACAAATTTAGATTATGTTTCTTTCTTTCAACTCTTGGTGGCGGCGGTGGAAATGCAGTATTAATTGGTGGTGCAACTCTACTTTGTTGTGGCATACCCATTGTATGTTGTGCAGTTGCAGTAACTTTTGGCATTGGATTATTGTTTTGAATGAAATTGTCTAACTTTTCTGCAATAGCTACCATACCATGAGCAATAGTTTCATTTTGTTTTACTACTGAATCTAATCTTTTGTTTAATGTTGCATAGATGTCTTCTTCTTTCATTTCATCAAGAGCTTTATTGAAAACACCATGTAACTCATTAATGGATTCTTTCAAACTTTCAATTTCAAGAATTAATTCTTGCGCTTTGCTATCAGGAGCTGTTAATTTCTTCTGAAGAGCCTCAACGTCGTACTTTAAATCGTTAAGAAGTTTATGAGGAATTACTTCGTAGTCTTCTGCCATATCTACCACCTATCTTTCTAGTTTAAATGAATAGAATTTTGTTTATAAATGTTCTGGTGGTTCTGCTGAGTAAGAGAACCGATATATTTATAAATCAACCTCGTCCCCAAGCACCTATGGTTACTAGAATTGGAACTAAACAAAGGAAAACTAGGCACAAGAATCAACATTCTTACAAAACTAGAGGTAAAGTTTCTCTTAGCAAATATTTCCAAGAATTTCAAGATGGTGACAAAGTTTGTTTAAAAACTCATCCTTCCATTCAAAAAGGACGATTTTTTCCAAGGTTTCATGGAATTACTGGAACTGTAGCGGGAAAAAAAGGTGAATGTTACGGAGTAACAATAAGAGATGGTAGTAAACAAAAATTACTTTACGTACATCCTATTCATTTAAAAAAACAATAAACAGAAAAAATGGTAAACCCACAATTTATTGAAGAACAACCTGTAACTTTAGTTGACGTACAAGTATTGTTAAATGAAATGCAAAAGCGTGATGAAGAATTAAACTACTTGTCTAACAAAACTAAAGAATTTGTTGATAATTTTGTTACTATTCCCTTAGAAAAGAAAGAAGAACTTTACAAAAAATTACATGATTTAAACTTAACTAGATTAAAAGAAGAACACATAATGAAAATTATTGATTTTTTACCTACCACAACTGCTGATTTAAAGATTGTTTTTCAAGCATATCCATTAAGCTTACCAAAAAAGGATCAGGAAGCAATTGTTGGGGCAGTGAAAGCTGTTTAGGGATTAATTCTTGCGTGAGAAACGCAATGTTTATTAATTATATGAGGATAGACCAAGACTATGGAGCAACAAGATCAAAAACAGCAAAGAGAAGAACATGCTATCGTCCTAGATTATTTGCCGCATGGTTATCCATTTGAACAGGGGACTATGAAAACTCCAATTGCACAAGGTTTAGGTAAAGAACACTTAACATTACTTGAACTTATTCCTAAAAAAGGAATTTTTTTACAGCCTCACCAAGAAGTTTACATTGGTGAAGGTAAACGTGAAAAAGTACATCATATTAAAGGTAGAATTGAATTTGATAAACTAACTGCAACTGCATCAAGTGAACTGAAACATGCAGTAGAAGAAGTAGTTACAAATGAACCAGGAAAATTTATTCGGTTTTTTAACAAAGCTGGACCTTTAAGCATGAGAATGCACCAATTAGAATTATTGCCTGGATTAGGAAAAAAACATATGTGGGAAGTATTAGAAGCACGTAAACAGAAACCGTTTGAAAATTTTGATGATATTAAAGAACGGGTTAAACTATTACCAGACCCAAAACAAATTATCATAAAAAGAATTTTGTCTGAAATTTCAGGTAATGAAAAGTATAAAATCTTTGTTGGTTAATTTTATGTTTTTTGTTTAAGTTATTCTAGGAGTGCCATTTATCCCTAACTGTCACATGGTCAAGTTTTCTTAACGCTTCTACCCAAGAAATATAAGTTTCTTCTTTGTAAAGTGTTTGAACAGCGTCAATTTCAGTTCCATTTCTAAATCTTCGATTAAAGTAACGAATGTTACCGTTTCTAAACAAATTCATGCCAGGAGGTAAATTGTTATCTGCGTCTTTTTGAGCAAGAATTTCTGCCATTTGACCACGGATGTAAGCTACTTGTGGTTTATCACCGCCTGCTACAATTAGCGCATGTAATCTTTCCGCATCATTTTCTTTCAAAATTTCTTCTAAGATGTGTCTTTGTTTTTCTTTTCTAACAATATGAAAAACTTGTTTTTTATCTTGTTCATCTAAGCTTTTTAACATTTCTTCAGAAATAAATTGATAGTCAAGGACAACATCTAACTCCCATTTTCTGAAATCTAATCCTGGTTTTTTTGTAGGGTCGTAATGAGCAAGAGCTCTATAAACAGTGGGAATCCAGTCACCTACTGATTGTTTGTAATTATCTCCCCAATACTTAAGAAACAACTGCTTAGTATTTTTTAATTTTCCACGTTTTTTGTTTGGTTTACAACCAACTTCAATAAAACCTATTTGAAGATTATTTTCTCCAGAATATAGTGGGATCCCTTGGATATTAGATTTTGGTAATGCAAAGAATTGTGGTTCCACTTTATAGTAAGAATTGTTAGATTATTTAAAATTATTTATCTAATTGCCACTTTTTTTTTCTTTGCTGGACAAGTTCTATCAATTCTGCTTTTTTTGCATGTTCTAAAAGGGTAGAAGCAATATGTTTTAACCTAATACCATTAATCACTATATCATCTTCAATATAAGAATACTTGTCTAGAAGTTGGTCCATGATTTTTGCTTGAGTTTTTAAATTAATTTCTTGCAAACCTGCTCGAGTAACTTTTCTTTCTTCTTCTAATTCAATTAACGTGTTTAATAATGGTAAAATCTGTTCTGTTTGTTTATTAAGATCTTCCAAAACTTCTTTAATAGTATAAATTTGATTGCTAGAAGATTCTAACTTTTTCTTTTTAGATGGTTTAAACACTTTCTTCCATAGACTTGCTTGATACAGTTTCATGACTAAGAGAAAGTATGGATAGCATTTAAACGTTTCGTGCCACAAATGACACGCCATTTGATAGCGAAGCGACGTGCGCTCACTCTGTTCGCTTAGTCACTAATGAAAATAATGACACGCCATTTGATTATAAAGCAAAGTGCACTCACTTTGTTCGCTTAGTCACTAACTAATTATAACATGAAAAAATTGTAAAGTAATCTATTTAAATAGGTGGTGTTATTGTTTGATTATGGATGAAATTCCCTTTCCTGGTTGGACTTTGGCTGACATTTTTACACAAAGTGAAGCACATGGTATGCCTTACACAGAAACTGCAGATATTATGAAAGAACAGTTAAAGAAAAAGTATCCTGAGATGTCAGATTATGTTGAACAAGATTGTTATGAATCTTCTCTTGAGGGGATTTCTTGGGAAGATAAATGCGTTCGCTTATTAGATTTAGAAAAAAAGTGTTTAGAATTTGATTATCAATTAAAAACTGTTTTTGTATAAAAAAATAAAAAAAAGAAAAATTAACGAGGAATAGAAATCCCCAATTGTTTACAAATGTTTTTTTGATTATCTGTCAATTTTTTATAATTTTTTCTCACAAAATCTTCAAACTCACTATCAATATCTTTCACAAACAAACACCTCCTAAACTGTTTCTTTGAAGAAACTAGGGGTTTATAAATTTTGTTTACTACTCAAAAATCAGACATTTTTTTTTGCTGTTTTTGTTCTTTAAGAAGTTTACTTTGTGAAATAAATTGTGAGATTTCAACACCAAATTTCTTTTTTATAATGAGTTGAGCATAGCGTAAAAGTAATGCTTTTGAAGCAAAGTTTATAGGTGTTGCTTGTAAACTTTTCCTGGTTGCTTCTCGACATGTCCACACACCTAACGGGATATTATACTCAGAAGTAATAAATCTTAATGCTAAACAACTATGTTGTTTCTTAAGTTTTTTCATTTTTTCTATAACTGATAACCTACATGCATAATAGCCCCCAGCAGTTTCTTCAGCATAACTTTTTCTGCCATTATAATTTTCAAAGTCAGTTGAGTACATTAACCCTTTCTTACTCCATGGATTTTTTTCACTGTAAAGGTATGTTTCGAACAATTCGTAACTCCATACTTCTGGAAAGAACAACAATAAGTAGTAGTTTCCCCAACCTCCTCCAAAATAAGCTGTGTAATCTCCTAAATTATAATCTTTAACTTCTTTAATAAGTTGTTTACCAATAGTATCATCGACAGCTGTTATGGACCATCTTGTTGGTACCATTTTTCTGTTTTTTCCAATACCTAAAGTGCCAACAGAAATGAGTTTTGTTAGTTGTTGTTCTTCTAACCCTTTATTGTATAATTGTGTTATTGCTTTATTAGCTTTTAAATCAGTGTCGCTAGTAAGTTTTTCAACTTTTTGATCAACTTTAACATTACTAGTAATTCTAGCTTTGTTTATTTGTGAAGCTGGACCCCAGGGAATTATTTCTTTTTCTGACTTTAAATTTAATGTTGGAGCTTTTTTTAAGCCAACTTCAACTTCTGCATTTGTTTTTGCCAAACCAACCTCTTGCACAACTTCAATAAATCTTTTATTTCTTTTAAGGTCTTTAATGTGCCACTTAGTTCTTGAATTTACTAAACTGTACCTTAAATTAGCTATTTCATGGATTTTGTAATTCTCTTTACTCCATAGTTTTGGAGAACTATAAGCTTCGTTGTTAGTGATTAATTGTGGACTAAGAATTCCAATATTTATATTAGGATAACCATATCTGCCAATAAACGGTGCAGGTGCTGAACCAAAGAAGTTTTGTTTAAAGAACTTTTTTGTTTTTATTTTTACAGGTTGTTCAATATCTTTAAACTTAACTCGTTTCATAGAATTTTTTAGATTTAGTTATTTAAATAGATTATGGATAGTTGTCCAGTGGGTTAATTAGAGATTGTTTAACTTCTTAATATATTTTTTTAGATTTTTGTAGTTTTTGAAAAAGTTCTTTTTCAGATTTCCATAATCCTTTATCTTCAGTAACTTTTACTAATTTCTTTATTAAAACCAATTCTTCTTTTGTGATCAGAGTTTCATCAAAAACTTTTTCTCTTAATGATTCTTTTATTAACTCTTGCACATTACCATAACCATGTTTAGTTGCATACTTCTGTGCATTTGCTAATAATTGATCTGACATTCTTACATTAATTTGTGAGTTCATAGATACCAATTGGTATCTTTATTATTTAAACTTTTTGGTGGTTTTGTAATACATCTAATGGACTTTGCACTTTTAACAATTTGGGTGCTAAAGCGTGAAGATAAGTTAGTGTTGTTTCTAAATGTGAGTGTCCTAATAAAGGTTGGATGTCTTGTGGTTGGTAACCGTTTTCTAATAACTGAGTAGCAAAAGAATGTCTTAGTGTATGTGGGTGGACATTCTTTTTGATTTTTGCTTGTTTTGCTGCTTTCTTTATTATTTGTTGAACACTTTGTACAGAAAGATGTTTATTGTGGCCAGAGAAAATGTAATCACTATACACCAGATTATTATTTTTAATCCAATCAATTAAATCTTGTTTAAGATTTTCTGCAATGATAAACATTCTATCTTTGTTTCCTTTACCTTGCCTAACCCAACCATAACTTTGGTTAAACTCTAAATCTTTAACTTTAAGGTTAACTATTTCAGAAACTCTCATTCCCGAACTAAATAGAAGTTTTGTTAGTAGTAAATGTTTTTTGTTTTTTATTTGGTTGAGAAGTTGTATAACTTCTTCTTTAGTGAGCCATGCAGAAACTTTCTTCTGTTGTTTCATGTAGGGAAGATTTACTGTAATATTTCTTTTAAGAATAGTTTTGTAATAAAACTGAATCGCACTTAGATGCACATTGACTGTACTTCTCGCTTTATCTCTTTTGATTAATCTATTTATGTATATTTCAATATCTGTTTTCTTAACTGATCTTGGATCTTTTTTGCAATACCTAAAAAATTTGTTAATACATACTTCATATGTTGCTGAAGTTCTCTTACTATAACCTCTTCTAATACAAGCTTTTTTAATTTGTTCTGCAGGTTGCATACTTCTTAATTGTTTTAATCATTTAAATAGTCTATCCGTACTTGTCCAGTTGTCCAGTGGGTAATCATCCTCATTTTTTCTATTTAACTCAGGAACTTCATTGAATGATTGTTTACACTAATAATTACATGAG
>JABHXC010000073.1 GCA_018657475.1 Candidatus Woesearchaeota archaeon | reverse complement strand
TTCTTCATTTTACTTCTTCATTAAGAAGAGTAACAAAGATATTACACTTAGCCGAACATGGCAGTTTGAAACAAAAAAAAGTGTTATATCTTGATATTTACAATCTGTATCTTAAATTATCAAAAAGAAACAAATGGAAAATTTATTCTTCAATTGAAAAGTTACGAAAAGATATTGAATTACAAATTCACTCTGCAAAACAGGTGGAAACTTTGTCACAACAAGCCGGACAAGGTTCATTAAAACAACAACAAAAAGCCTATGAAAAGATGCATGGTCATTATCGTCGTTTATCTCCTGAACAACAACATAAATGGTATCATCATTTAGTACACTTTAGGCATCGGTTAGAAAGAGGAAGATAGAAAAACCTATAAAGGGAATAACAAGAGCAAAGAAAATGGAAATCAAAGATATTCAACCCCGGCAAGGCAACATTGATGTTGTCGTTAATGTAGTTAGCAAAGACGAACCAAGAACTTTTGATAAGTTTGGTAAAGAAGGTAGAGTTTGTAATGCCGTTGTAAAAGACGGTTCTGGCGAAATAACTTTAACTTTGTGGAATGAACAAGTTGATGAAGTTGGTATTGGAGATAAGATTCATATCCAAAATGGTTGGTGTTCTGAGTATCAGGATCAAAGACAACTTTCTACTGGAAAATTTGGTAAGTTAGAAATGGTTGAGAAAGGCAATCCTGAAGTTTTTTCTAATGCCATTCCTGCTGAACAAGGCATTGAAACAGTTGATGAAGAAGAGTTAGTAGAGTAAAATTTATAAACTATACTCGCTATAGTCACTATAATATGGCCACAACAATTCAAATCAGTAGTGAAACTAAGAATCTTCTCAATTCTTTTGGTACTAAAGAAGACACTTATGAAGAAATTATTAAAAGAATTTATAGCTTAGCTGTCAAAGAACAATTGAGAGAATTTCTAATGTCTTCAAAGAATACATTATCTTTAAGCGAAGCAAGAGATTTTATTAACAATGGTTAAAATCGAGATAGTTAAGTCACTCGCTATTGCTATAAAGAAAAAATTTTCTAGAGTTGAAGCTAACAAAATAATTGATTTGCTTTACACTTTAGAAAATTCACCTCATAAAGGAAAAGTTCTTGGAACAGTTGGAGGGATTGTTATAAAAGAATTAAAATACAAAAAATTTAGATTCTATTTTCTTGTTGATGGCCATAAACTAAAAATAACTTCTGAAGAAGACTTAATTGACCTATTATTAAGATTCGTTAGAATGTCTGATAAAAATACTCAAAGAAAAGTAATTGAAGAGATTAAAGTTGTTCTTAAGATAATTGGGCCCAAAGGATTTGAGTAAAATTTATCATAAACTTTTATATACAAATAACCTAACCAATTATCATGAAACTGCTTCCTGCACTAAAACAGAAGAAACGCTATATTGTTTTTGAGGTAAATCAAAAATTCTCTAAATCGGATCTGCAAGAAGCAGTCAATAAAGCTTTTCTAAGATTTTTAGGAGAGTTTGGAATTGCAAAAGCTTCTCCAATGTTTATTAAAGCGAATAACAAAAGATTTATAGTCAAAGTAAATCATACTGAAACTAACGAAGCAAAGGCAGCTTTAATCCTGATCAAAACTATTAAAAAGCAGCCAACAATCATAAAATCAATAATTACTTCAGGTACACTGAAGAAAGCACAATCATATCTTTAGAGGTGGAAAAGTATGCAACCAACAAAACAAATGATCGATAAAATGGGTTATGATAGAAGCATAACCATGTTCTCTCCTGATGGCAGACTATTACAGGTAGAATACGCAAAAAAATCAGTTAGACAAGCTCCTACTGGCCTGGCAATGGCTTGTAAAGACGGAGTAGTGTTTATTAGTGATAAATATCTTATTTCTAAATTAATCGTTCCTGAAGCAGTTGAAAAAATGTTTAAAGTTGATGACCACATTGCTTTAACTGCTGCTGGCTTAATTGCAGACGCTAGAGTTTTAGTTGACCGGGTACAATTAAGAGCACAACAACATACTGTTACTTACGATTCCAAAATTGACATTCTTTCCGTAGTGAAAGAAATAAGTGACTTGAAACAAATTTGTACTCAATCTGCAGGTTTACGGCCGTTTGGTGTTTCTTTATTAGTTGGTGGTGTTGAAGAAGATGGTACTGTAAAATTATATTTAACTGAACCTTATGGATTATATTTTCAATATCAAGCTGCAGCTATTGGAGAAGGAGAAACCGAAGTTCAAGCACAACTTGAAAAACGATACAAACCTTCTATGACTGTGCAAGAGGGTTTAAAATTAGGTTTAAACATACTTAAAGATTATTTGAAAAGTGATTTTAATGCAAATCGGGTTGATGCAGCGTTTATCAATAAAGAAACTAGAAAATTTACAAAACTTGATGATGATGAAATAAAGAGGTTAGTAAAATAAAATGTCTGAAAAACTAAATTTAGCTAGAATCAAGAAGTTTGGAAAAACATTCGAATTAAGTATTAACCCTGATGCTGCTTTAAAGTTTAAATCAGGAGAGATAACTGATTTAAGAGAAGTAGTATTAGCAGATCATATTTTTGTTGATGCAAGAAAAGGGCAATTAGCATCGACTGCAGAGATGGAAGAAGTATTCCAAACAGCAGAGTTCGATAAGGTAGCTAAAGTGATTCTTACTCAGGGTGAGATTCAAGCTACTGCGGAACATCGTGCCGAAGAACGTCAACAAAGAAGAAAACAGTTAATTCAAATGATTCATACGCAAGCTGTTGATCCACAAACAAAAATTCCTCATCCTGCAACAAGAATTGAAGCAGCGTTAGAAGAGGCAAAGTTTAGTTTAGTTGATCATAAATCTGTTGAAGAACAGTTTGAAGATGCAGTTCATAAGTTACGTCCAATCATTCCTATCTCTATTCAGAAAGCAAAGTTGTCTGTTACTGTTCCAGCATCACATACTGGTAAGTTGTATGGCTATTTAAAAAACGCTGGAAAAGTTCTTAGTGAATCTTGGGAGAATAATGGTGATCTTAAATGTCAAATTGAGTTACCTGCTGGATTGCAACAAGATGTCATTGATAAGTTAAATGCGGAAACCCATGGAACTGTTCATATTGATATTGTTGAATAATTTATCTTTATCTCTGAAAAAGAAATAATTTCTAATTTGAACTAATTATACAAAACCTAACAAAAAAGATTTTTTTTAGAAGGTCCTTGAAAAATGATTTTTTTTCAGATACCTTTATAAACCGTAAACTCCAAAAACGAAAAAGTGAGAAAACTTAGGAGGATATCCGTTTATTCTCATAATATAAAGAACGGATAAAAAACGTATAAAAATGACAGGTTTAGTTCAACAAGAAAGAAATGTTGTTGTTCCTGGAGAAGTATTGGCAGAAGGTATGGATTACTTACCTGGAGATAATACTTACAGAGAACAAGACAAAATTTACGCTAAAGCTTTAGGCTTAGTAAATGTAAATAACAGAGTAGTTAAGATAACTTCACTAGCCGGACCTTATTTACCTCGAGCAGGAGATAAGATTATTGGTAAAGTTGTAGATATTACAATGAGTGGCTGGAGAATTGAAACTGGCACTGCTTATCAAGCAATGCTAATGGTTCGAGACGCTACAATGCGATTCATTAGGAAAGAAGAAGACTTAACAAAAATTCTAGATATTGGCGATTATGTAGTTGTGAAAATTACAAATGTCACTTCACAAATGCTTATTGATTTAACCATGAAAGGACCAGGGTTACACAAAGTATCTGGTGGAAGATTAATGAAAATCAATGCTCAAAAAGTACCAAGAGTTATTGGTAAGCAAGGTAGCATGATTACTTTAATTAAAGAAAGAACTGGTTGTCAAATTACTGTTGGTCAAAATGGTAGGGTTTGGCTTAGGGGAACAGCTGAAGGCGAAATGAAAGCTACAGTGGCAATCAAAATGATTGAAGAACAATCACATCTTGAAGGTTTAACTGATAAAATTGGAAAATTTTTGGGCGAAGCACCAAAATTTGAGAAACCGGTAACAACACCTCAAGAAGGAGGTGAGCAATAATGGCTTACACTAAAAGATTAGACGGAAGAAAAAATAATGAATTACGTCCAATGGAAGCAAAGACTGGCGTTGTAAAAAACGCTGACGGTTCAGCTTCATTTAAAATTGGAAAAACATGGGCAATCGCAGCTGTGTATGGTCCAAGAGATTTAAATCCAAGATTTTTACAAAACCCTAAAAAAGGGATCTTACGATGTAATTATGGTATGATGCCCTTCTCTGGTTCCGGTGACAGAATTCGTCCTGGAAGAAGTAGAAGAGCTCAAGAAATTGCAATGGTAATGACTAAATCTCTTGAACCAGTAGTTGATTTGTCAGCATTTCCAAATTCTGTTGTTGATGTCTATGTAGATCTTCCACAAACAGATGCAGGAACAAGATGTGCTGCAATTTCAGCAGCTTCAATGGCTCTTGCAGATGCAGGAATTCCTATGAAAGATATGATTTGTTCAGTTTCTGTTGGTCAAGTACAAGAAACAGTTTTAGCAGATTTAACCTACAATGAAGAAGCGCACGAAGCACCAGTTTCAGACATTCCGATTGCAATGGTTCATAATACTGGAGAATTATCTCTTCTGCAAATGGATGGAGAAATTTCCAGAGAAGATTTGATGAAAGCGCTTGCTTTAGGAAAAGAAGCTTGTGAACAAGTTTACAAAGTACAAGTCGCAGCATTAAAGGAGAAATTCAAAAAATGACTAAAGAAACAGATCAATTAATCGTGAACACTCAAACAATTCATGAGTTAATAAAAACAGGTAAAAGGTTAGATGGAAGGTCATTAACCGATTATCGAGAACCAATCACTGTACAAACTGAAGTTTCTTGGACTGCAGAAGGTTCTGCAATGGTTCAAATAGGAGAAACTAAAGTAATTGTTGGTGTAAAGTTATCTCTTGAAAAACCTTATGCTGACACTGCAGACCAAGGTGGGATAATGATTAACGCAGAACTTTTACCTTTGTCAAGTCCAATTTATAACCCTGGTCCGCCAGGCATGAAAGCTATTGAAATGGCCCGTGTTTTAGATCGTGGTATTAGGGAATCACATGCAATTGATTTGAAAAAACTTTGTATCACTCCTGGTGAGAAAGCATGGTTTGTTATCATGGACATTGTAAGTGTTAATGATGATGGTAATTTGTTTGATGCTGCAGGATTAGCTTTGTTAGCTGCATTAAAAACTGCAAGATTTCCAACAGTTAAAGAAGACGGATCTTTAGATTACAAAAATAAAACTGAAGAAAAGTTACCTTTGTTAAAACAGCCAATTTCAATTACTGTGTTAAAAATCAACGGCGCATTAGTTATTGATCCAACTGCTGAAGAAGAATTTTCAGCAGACGCTAGATTAACTGTAGCAGTTGATGTTAATGGTACAATTTCGGCTATGCAAAAAGGTGGAGACGCTACCTTAACATTGGAAGATGTTGATGGCATGGTTGGTTTGGCATTAGAAAAAGCAGATTTCCTGCGAGGTAAGTTAGAATAATGGCGGAACAAAAGTATACTAAGTACGAAAAAGCTAGGATGATTGGCTCAAGAGCATTACAATTATCTATGGGCGCACCGTTCTTAGTAAAGTTATCTCAGGAAGAGTTAACCAAATTAAAGTTCGACCCTATTGAGATCGCTTTACGAGAATTTGCAGAAGACGTCTTACCAATTACAGTAAGACGACCTAAAGCACAATAATTTCTTTTTTTAATCTTTTTTTACATTAATTTTATTAATTAAGGCACTTCTTGGTTTTGTTATGGGCTTAACAGATTTTTTCCAAGGATATAATTTAGTTTTGTTTGGTGTGGAAGCACATC
>JABHXC010000072.1 GCA_018657475.1 Candidatus Woesearchaeota archaeon | reverse complement strand
CAAATGTTTGGTATTATCGATCAATGTCAAGAACAAACTGAAGATAAGAATTTAATCGATAAAATAAGCACATTAAATCGAAGAATGTATCCTTTAAAACAGCGCGGAATAAGTTATAAACGTAGAGAAGATCATGATCTTATACATTTCTCTGTTGAAGATATTGTGAAAAAAGCTTCAACAGCTCTCAATTCAATAGATAAAAAGAGAAAAGAATTAATCTCTAAAGGAGAAATAACTAGTGGTCCTATTAATCTTGTAGAATCCTATAGTCAATTTGCAAAAGCAGTTCAACCATTTGTAAGTGCAGAAAAGTCCTATTATGCTTCTAAAAATAAAATGGTTGACGGAAATTTAAGATTAGTTGTTTCCATAGCTAAATGTTATCAAAATCGAGGGGTAGAATTAATTGATTTAATTCAAGAAGGAAATTTTGGGTTAATGACCGCTGTAGAAAAATTTGAACCTGAACGAGGAAATAAATTTTCTACATATGCTACTTGGTGGATTAAACAAGCAGTAAAGCGCGCTATTACTTATCAATCAAGAACCATTTGTGTTTCTGTTAGTCTTCTTAGAGTTATAGAAGACATCAGAAAAACAAAAAATTATCTGACTTCACAACTAGGTAGGGAAGCTACACTTGAAGAAGTAGGAGAAATGTTAGAAATGGATTCAACTGATGTGAGGGATATTCCTAACTATGATAAAACAATGATCTCATTGGCCACCCCTTTACATGATGACAAAGAAACTACTACTATTGGCGACAGGATTGCTGGTAAAGAATCATTAAGATCTGACAATTTGGTTGATGATAAAGAAAAAAGGACCATAATTTCAAAAGTTCTTGCAAGAAGATTAACTTCTGTAGAAGAACTAGTAATTCGTCGTAGATTTGGTTTAGGGAGAAAAATTGAAGAAACATTAGAAGAAGTTGGTGATGATTCTGGTGTTACTAGGGAAAGAACCAGACAAATTGAAGCTAAAGCTTTGAATAAATTAAGACATCTTGTTAGTATAAATGTTTTAAAACCATTATTTGAAGACCTCTAATCAACCTGATTTGTCCAGGATAACCGACTTTTGTATACTGGCGCCAAATGAGGCACATAAGCGAACGATGTAAAGCTTATAATCGTGCCCCGTGCCCAGTATACTTATCTCATTCATACTGAACAGCATCCATCAACCAAAACTTTTATAAACAACCCACCATCAAAGCTGATAACAAGTCCGAGTTCACGCGTAAAGGACTAACAAATGTGAATTCTGACAACAAAAAAAATGACTACACAAGAAAACTATAAACACATTGTTCGTATTGCTAATGTAGATATTCCTGGGAACAAACCAGTAAGAATCTCATTAACAAAAATCAAAGGTTTAGGTATAAACTTAGCAGATGCAGCATGTATTATTGCTAAAGTTCCTAGAGACAAAAAAACTGGAAGCCTTTCTGACGAACAAATTGCTCAATTAGATGTTGTAGTTAAAGATCTAACTAATAGTGGTATTCCAGCTTGGATGTTTAATAGAAGAAAAGACTACGAAAGTGGTGAAGATAAACATCTTTTAACAGGTACCATGAATTTCACTAAAGAGAACGACTTGAAACGATTAAGTAAGATTAAATCGTGGAGAGGATTAAGATTAATGAAACGACTTCCAGTGAGAGGTCAAAGAACACGATCTAACTTCAGAAGAAGTAAAGGTAAAGTTGTTGGCGTTAAAAAGAAAGGTAAGAAATAGTAAATGGGAGATCCAAGAAAATTTAGGAAAACGTACTCTACACCAGTTCATCCATGGAATAAAGCAACCATTGAAGAAGAGCGTAAAGTTATGCGCGATTATGGTTTATCAAAAAAGCAAGAAATTTTCAAAGCAAATTCGTTCTTAAAAAAATATAAAGATTTAGCAAAAAGATTAATCGCTGACAATACGCAGCAAGGTCAAAAAGAAAAAGCACAAATCACAGAAAAATTACAAAAGTTAGGATTGATACAACCTGGTGCAGAGTTAGGATCCGTTTTAGGTTTATTATTAAAAGATGTTCTTGAGAGAAGATTACAAAGTGTAGTTTTTAGAAAAAGTTTAGCACGAAGTATGAAACAAGCAAGACAATTTATTACACATAGACACGTTAGTGTTGCTGGTAAAGAAATCACTTCTCCTGCATATATAACTTCATTATCTGAAGAAGCTCAGTTAGGGTTTAAAGAGAAATCTTCTTTAGCTAGTGAAACACATCCTGAAAGAGTTAGTGAAGAGAAAGAAATTCATAAAGAAGCAGAAGAAGTTAGAGAACATATTGCAAAAGCAACAGTGACTGACGCTACAGTAAATAAAGAAACTGTTACAAAACCTACTATTAAAGAATCTTCAGAAAAAGTTGTACCTGTAGAAAAATCTGAACAAAAAGAAGTTCCTACTGAAAAAACAACAGAATCAAAAGAACCAACTAAAGAGGAATAAAATGGCAGAAGAAAGAAGACGACCTGTACAAAGATCACCACCACATCGATCATCTGCACAACGTAGACCTTTACGTTGGGGAATTGCACACATTTATTCTTCTTATAATAACACTATCATTACTGTAACAGACATTACTGGAACAGAAACTATCGCTAGATCTTCTGGTGGACAAATTGTTAAAGCTGACCGTTTAGAAAGTTCACCTACTGCAGCAATGGGTATTGCAAAAAAGATTGCAGAAATCTGCCGTGAGAAAGGAGTTAATGCATTAAGAATCAAAGTAAGAGCTAAAGGTGGCCATAATGGTCCTAAGAATCCAGGTCCGGGTGCCCAAGCTGCTATTCGAACATTATCACGAGTTGGTATGCGTATTGGTAAAATTGAAGAAGTAACTCCTGAACCACATAATGGCTGTAGAGCACGTGGCGGAAGAAGAGGACGAAGAGTATGATGAAACTCGAAAAACTCAAAGAAGAACGAAAATTAAACAAGTACACTTTCTTAATGAAAGGTAGTGACGAAGTTTTTGCTAATACTATCCGAAGACTTATCGCTGAAGAAGTTCCAACTTTAGCAGTAGAAGATATTGAAATTAAAGATAACAATTCTGCTTTATTTGATGAAATGTTAGGTTTAAGACTGGGTTTGTTACCTATTAAAACCGATTTGAAAACTTATCGATTACCCAAAAACGCAGACGAAGTTGAAGAACGTAGTGCAGAATGTACATTACAATTAAAATTAAAAGTTGGCCGAAACGGTTATATTTACGCAGAAGATGCAGAAAGTGCAGATCCAAAATGTACTTTTGTTCAACCTAAAGCTATTATTGTTAAGTTATTATCAAAACAAAAAGTTGATGTTACTATGACTGCTGTTATGGGTCAAGGTAAAGTCCATACAAAATGGTCACCTGGCTTAGCAATTTATAGGCATGAACCTGTGATCAAGATGGGCAAAGTAGAAAACCCTGAAATTGTTGCAAATCATTCTACTGATGGTGTGTTTACTTTGAAAGCAGGAAAATTAACTTTGAATGAAGATAAAGTTATTGACAGTAAACTTTTAGAGTACTATTCGGAACTTGATAAAGGAATTACTGTTGAATATTCTGATAATATCATTTTTTCAATTGAAAGCTGGGGACAATTAACAACAAAAGAAATCCTTAGTTCAGCAGCAGATTTTCTTGTAACAAAAGTAGAAGAAATGGAGAGTTTAATCTGATGGTTAAAAGAACTGGTCCAACAAATTATCAAGTACAATTGTTGTTAACCTCGTTAGAAGATAAAGCTGCTCAGAGTAAATTCTGGAAACGTATTATTCACGATCTCAAAAAACCTAATCGGCAACAACGTGTTGTAAATTTATACAAAATTGATAAATATGCAAGAACCGGTGAAACTATTGTTGTCCCAGGTAAGGTTCTAAGCGTTGGAAACTTAAGTAAAAAAGTTGACGTTGCTGCAGTTCATTTTTCTGAACAAGCTAAACAAAAAATTGAAGCTGCACAAGGTAAAGTGTTATCTATTCAAGAACTGTTACAACAAAACCCTGAAGGGAAAAATGTGAGGATACTAGGATAATGAAAGTTTATAATGGTGAAAATATGCTTTTAGGAAGACTAGCAACTCGTGTAGCTAAATCAGCTCTTCTAGGTGAAGAAGTAAAAGTTGTTAATTGTGAAAAAATCATGGTTAGTGGTAGAAAAACTAATACTTTTGCACATCATAAACAACGTTATGATCGGAGAGGATATCCATTAAAAAGTGCAAATCATTCTCGATTACCTGAAAGATTTGTAAGAAGAGCAATTCGTGGTATGCTTCCTTGGAAACAAACTAGGGGTAAAGAAGCTTATAAACGAATAATGTGCTACAAAGGTATCCCTGGCGCTTTAGAAAATGAGAAATTAATCACTTTAGAAGATGCAACATTTAAAAAATTACCAACTTTAAAATATACAACTGTTGGTAGTGTTTGTAAACATTTAGGCGGTAAAACAAATGAGTAAAGCAATTCAAGCACGAGGAAAACGTAAAAGAGCGGTTGCTCGAGCAACTGTACAGAAAGGTGTTGGTCAAGTTATTATTAATGGTCAATCTCTAGAAAGTTACGGTTCTCATATGATTCGGTTAAGAATTAGTGAACCATTAGTTATTGCATCAGATGTTGTTAAGAAACTTAATATTAGTGTTAAAGTAAATGGTGGCGGTGAACATGGTCAAGCTGACGCAGTTCGTTTAGCTATTGCCCGAGCACTTGTCCAACATGACGATAAATTAAAGAAAATCTTTGATCAGTATGACCGATTATTGTTAGTTGCAGATGTAAGAAGAAAAGAAGTCTGTAAACCAAACGATTCTAAAGCACGAGCAAAAAGACAGAAATCATACAGGTGAACAAAAAATGATTATTCCTATTCGATGTTTCAGTTGCGGAAAACCGCTAGCACAATTCTGGGAAGAATATTCAGAACGTGTAGATAAAGGTGAAGATCCTAAGAAAATATTAGATTCTTTGGGTATAGAACGTTACTGTTGCAGAGGTATTTTCGTTGGCCACGTTGAATTAATTGACGCAGCTGGTGAATTTAAAAAGGGGTAATTGTTAAAAGATGTGTATAACTTATCATTCTAGAGACCATAGTGTTAGCGAAATACTAGAAAAAGTTGTAACTGGTTTTGAAGAAAGGCCTGGAGTTCAAGAACAAGTTTCTAATTATGATATCACCGTAAAATCTTCTCTTGAGGGCGGTTCGGAACTTCACTTAGGAAATGAGCCTAGTTTAAGATTTCATTTATATGCCACCAGTCAAGGGCTAGTTCCAAAAAATTAACTAGAACTTCTTTACAACAATATTTTTAAACATCTTTTTCTCTAAACTAGAAATGAAAGAGGGTAAAAGTATCTTAGATATACCTACAGAAAATTTAACTCCGGGTATGCGACAGTATCAAGATGCTAAAAGAGCTAATCCTGACTGTCTTATTTTAATGAGAATGGGAGATTTTTTTGAAATATTTTATGAAGATGCAATCACTGCTGCAAGAGAATTAGAAATCACGTTAACTTCTAGGGGTAAAGGAGAAAGACAAGCACCATTAGCAGGAGTCCCTTATCATGCTCTAGACACTTATTTGGGAAGATTAGTAAAAAGGGGATATAAAGTTGCTATTGTTGAACAATTAGAAGATCCTAAACAAGCTAAAGGGTTAGTTAAAAGAGGTTTAGTAAGAATTGTAACTCCTGGGACAGTAATTGCATCTTCTTTACTTAATGAGAAAGAAAATAATTATTTGATGAGTATCACTGCAAACAATAATCAATTTGCCTTAGCTTGCTGTGACATGTCTACTGGAGAATTTTTTACTACAGCAGTTGTTGGTATGCAGGCTTTAATTAACGAGTTAATTAGGTTACAACCAACAGAATGTGTTTTACCAGAAAGCTTGAAAGTTAACCAAGAATTATTGAAAAAAATTCAATCAACGGGAATGTTCATGAATACTATTGAAGATTATTATTTCAAAACAGATAAAGCGCGTTCAATGTTATGTAATCACTTCCGTTTACAATCATTAACTCCATTTGGTTTAGAAGAACTTCCACAACATACTTCTGTTGCCGGTGCACTGTTATATTATCTTGTAACAACGCAAAAGAATAATCTGTCTCATTTAAGAAATATCACTGTAAGAAGTAATCAACAAACAATGGTGTTAGATGGTACTACTTATAGAAATTTAGAATTGATTAAAAATATCCGTGACGGTAGTAAACGTGGCACGTTACTTAGTGTTATTGATCAAACTATGACTTCTTTAGGAGCACGCTTGTTAAGAAAATGGGTACAAGCCCCTTTATTGCAACAACCATTAATAGAAGATCGATTAGCGGCAGTTAATGTATTAAAAACTAATGTTATTGTTAGAGAAGAATTACGTGATGCACTTAAACAAGTGTTTGATTTAGAAAGACTTATTGGTAAAGTTAATTATGGTACTGCTTCTCCTAAAGATTTACTTGCTTTAAGAAATTCTTTACATCAACTTCCTGGGATCAAACAACATCTTACACCGTTTCAAACTAATTTGTTAAAACAAATAAGAGATATGCCTGACTCTCCAGATATTGTACAAAAAATAACTACAGCTATTAGAGACGATGCTCCTTTAACTGTTAGAGAGGGTGGAATAATTAAGTCTGGTTACTCAGAAGAGTTAGATAACTTACATGCTTTACGTTCAGGTTCTAAAAATTACTTACAAGAGTTAGAAGAGAAAGAGAAAAAAAAGACCGGAATTTCTTCACTAAAAATTAAGTACAATCGTGTTTTTGGTTATTTTATTGAAATAACTAAAAAACATCTTGCTGCAGTTCCAGAAAATTATATTAGAAAACAAACTACAGCTAATGCAGAAAGATATATCACTGAAGAATTAAAAATTGAAGAAGAAAAAATCTTAGGTGCGCAAGAAAAAATCTACGAATTAGAATATAAACTGTTCCAAGAGATAATAAAAATAGTTACAAATAAAACTGCTCAGATTCAACAAGCAGCAACAAGAGTTTCTGTTTTAGATGTTCTGTGTAGCTTTGCTAAAGTTGCTTTAGAAAATAATTATATCATGCCTAGATTCATTGGTGATAATGTTATTCAAATTCGTAGTGGGAGACATCCAGTTGTAGAACAACAAGAAAAACAGTTTATTGCTAATGATATTTTTTTAAATCATGGAGAAATGATGATTATTACTGGTCCTAATATGGCAGGAAAAAGTACAGTTATGCGACAAGTTGCTTTAACTGTTTTAATGGCACAGATTGGCTGTTTTGTTCCAGCAGATGATTGTGTGTTAGGAATTACTGATAGAATTTTTACTCGGGTTGGAGCTTCAGATGATATTTCATCAGGACAGTCAACTTTTATGGTGGAGATGCAAGAAACAGCTAACATTTTACATAACGCTACGGATAGAAGTTTATTAATTTTGGATGAAATTGGTAGGGGAACTTCAACATTTGATGGTGTTTCTATTGCTTGGAGTGTTGCAGAAAATATTGTTAATCAATTACAAGCAAAAACTTTATTTGCAACTCATTACCATGTGATGAATAAGTTAGCTAATAAATTTTCTCGGATTAAAAATTATAATATTGCTGTAAAAGAAGTTGGGCAAGAAATCGTTTTCATGCATAAATTACTTCCTGGAGGCACAGATCAGAGTTATGGGATCCATGTAGCAGAATTAGCGGGTATGCCTGCTTCTGTAGTGTTTAGAGCTAAAGAAATTCAAGACATATTGCAAAGAGAAGATGATATGATGAAGAAGTTACAAGCTAAGAAACTAAAAGAGCAGATGAGTCTGGATGGATTTTGATGGTTTTTCACCAAAAGATTTAAATATAAAATATATTTTAATATTAAAATACATTTTAAGAATATGGAAGTTTCAATTACAAAACTCTCGGAAAATGGACAAGTAGTGATTCCTGCTGAAGTTAGAAGAGATGCAGGATTAGAACCGTCAACAAAATTTTTAGTTTTCAATAAAGGTAGTAATATTATGTTAAAAGTAGTAAATAAGAACAATTTGGCGAACGATTTTAATTTACTAGAATCAATTAAAAAGAGTGAAGATCAAATTAGTAAAGGACAATCTGTAAAAGCAAATACCTCCATGAGTGATGAAGAAATTGATGATTTATTGACTAAATAAAATGGAAATAATCTTTTCTGATGAGTTTAAGAAAGACTTCAAGAAGATTAAAGACAAACCTACAAGATTAAAAATTATTAAACAGTTAAAGAAACTTTCTAATTCTCCCGAAGCAGGAAAACCATTAAAATATAATTTTAAGAATCATCGTAGTGTAAGGGTTGCTCCATATAGAATTATTTACCGTCTTGAAGAAAAAAAGATTATAATTAATTGTTTTGATCATCGTAAAGATGTTTATCATTAGCAGACTTAGTACAAACCTTTAAAAACCACTTCTATAATTATATCCTGAACGTGAGGCAAGCTAGGCAGGGGGGTTAGCGTTCCCTTGTTATCGTCAATACGCTTTAGGCGATGCCGAAGCCCAATTAAGGGTTACTCTTGTTTCAGTGGTCCTGGTCGTCTTTGTTGATGGCCTGTCCTTTGGGACCGCACCTGTCCGAACCGTGTCAGATCCTGACGGAAGCAGCACTAAGGACTGTGTGTTGGTGTTCAAAGGGTTGCAGGTCTGAGAAGCTGCTGGGGAAGCTGCTGTTGCTTGAGTGGTTCGACTGCGGGTGTGCCCTCAAACGTTCACTTTTTCTAATAACATTTATATCTAATAATCTTCCAATTATATTATGCAACACTCAATGCGTTTAGATAAAAACCCTTTTAGAAAAATAAAATCAGGCAAGAAGATCATCGAAGTTAGACTTTATGATAAAAAACGTCAAAGATTAAATGTTGGCGATATAATTAAATTTGCAGAAAGACCAGATTTTAAACACAAACAAAAAGTTAAGATCACTTCTCTTTTTATCTATCCAACTTTTGTAGAGTTAGTAAATTGTTTTGATATAAATTTATTTGGATATTCTCAAAATTACTCAAAAGAGAAGTTTGTTGAAAGTTTTTTTAAAATCTATTCAAAAGAACAAGAAAGTGAGTATGGTGTTGTTGGTATAAAAATAGAACTGATTTAAAACTCTACTTTTTCTAATTAGGTATCCCTATCAAAATTGTATTCATCGGAGTGATTTTTTTATCAATGGTGGTAACAGTTACATCATAACCTCTTTCTATAAGAAATCTAGTTCTAACTGTATCAATATAATCTTCTCTTTTAGGATAGTTTAGTAAACGTGGATCTGGTGGAGATTTAAGATCATAACTCCAACTTTTTGTAGGATAACAACAAGGTATGACTGCTAATGGGCTCCTGTTTATAACTGATTTTTCAATAATGATGTCTGTCAAATATCCGCATGCATGTACCGCAACAACTGCTGATTTATCAGGAAGTTCATAATCTCTAATGTCCTGAATAAAAATTGTAGGTTGGTCCATTGTAGAGACTACACGATCTAAGCCACGAACTTTTCTTTGATCAACAAAAACAACTTCTGCTTTTTCAGAAAAAAGTTTTCCTACATTCCCATTACCTGCACAAAGTTCCACCACCGTGTAAGGAAAAGAAAAATAGGTTGAGAATGGTTCTACTTTTTCAAAAAAAGCTAACGCTCTTTTATTCGCTCGTTTTTGTTTCTTTGAGATGTTCATAAGAATTATTTGCAGCCATTATCAATTTTATCTTTTCAACATTTATCATTCCATTTGGTTTAAAAAATGTACCAATTATCGCTTGATTTGCATACTTACCAAATTTATTAACATTTTCTGGTGTGGTTCCACTTCCAATAATTATTGTTGCTTTAGGGCAATGTTCCCTTACCAATTTTAAATCCTCAATTACAGGTGCATCACCAGTATATCTACCAGTAAT
This sequence comes from Candidatus Woesearchaeota archaeon, assembly GCA_018657475.1. Taxonomy (GTDB): domain Archaea; phylum Nanobdellota; class Nanobdellia; order Woesearchaeales; family GW2011-AR9; genus JABHXC01. The sequence continues at coordinate 3,803 of JABHXC010000072.1, read as the reverse complement.
TATTATCCCATCTGCTCCAAAATGTAATGCCTCACTTGCACTTTCTTGTAAAGGTCTTTTAGCAAGCATAGCTGCATGTTTAACTTGAACATCTGCAAATATTTTAATTTCTTCAGCTTCTATACGTTTTCTATATGAAATTATTTCGTAAGGATTAGCTTCAATAAGCCCACTTGCTGTCACGACTGCTTCAGTAAATACTGGGATCCTAACAAACTGTGCTCCTACAACTTTTGCAATTGCTAAGCTTGATTTATAATCATTCCATAAAACACATATTCCTAATGGTAATTCTCCAATTATGTTCTTTACTTCCTGTGCAACGATTGTAAAAGCAGAAGTTATCTCGGGAGAAACTTCTTTTTGGTGTGGGTCATCATCAGTATTTTCAATTAAAATTGCATCAACCCTACCTGCTAGAAGAAGTTTTGCATCTTCAACTGCTTGATTGATTACAATTTCCATATTTTTATGTTGTGGATATCCTGGCAAAGTTTTTAAGTGAATCATTCCTATAATTTTCATTTTTTAACCTCATTTAATTTTGCTAATCTTTGTTCTAATTTTGAAAAAACATACCACTGTGCTTGTGATGCTGCCTCTTTAAAACTTTCCCCTTGTTTAATTCTTCCAATAAGATGACCAAAAAATAAATCACCTGCTCCGGCAGTTTGTACTCCGTTAACAGCTACTGTTTCTAGAGAGATAATGTCGCCCTCATGATAAAGAGAAACCCCTTTTCTTCCTCTAGTTACAGCAATAGCTTCAGCGTTTACCTCACTATTTAATTGAAGAATTCTTTTTTCTAAAGTTTCTTCAGAAGTAAGTTTTTCAAGTTCTGATTCTGTAATTTTAATATAATCAGCCATAACTGCTGCAGTTATTGCTTCTTCCTTTCCATTTGTAGTTCTTAGATAGCCTTGCAAATCTAAAGCAATAATCATTCCTCGATCTGATAGGGACTGAATCAAGTGTAGGGGAACTTCATCTTTTACAGTTGATACAACCGCAATATTTGCATCTAGATATATTTTTGGGATAGATGAACTATCGATGGTTGGCCCATATAAACTAATATGACCTCTAACTCCTTTTTCATCCTCCGTAATTTCTACTGTAGTCATGGTATCAACAACTTTTATCCCTTCTGTATCAACTCCATACAATGATTTGTTAAAATTTTCATCTACCACGCTAACTATCCCAGGAAGTATTTTTTGATCAGCTAATGCTTGTGATATAAAATAAGCAGGACCACCTCTACGTTCTAATTTACGGTCATAAAATTGAATTTTATCTCTTGTTAAATGACCTAAACAAATCACATCAACCATTTTTTTCACCTTGTGTGTGTTCAGCATAGTTTTGTAAAATTTCAAATGGCTTCCCACTTTCAATTAAATTCCTTGATTTTTCAGTAGATTCTTTTAATGAAATGCCCTGAGCAAGATGAAATAATAATGCTGCATTAGCTAAAGCAGCATCTTGTTTTCCACCAGTAATTTCACCTGAAACTATTCTCCTGCTTGTTTCTGCTTTGTTTTTTCCTGGATCTAACTCTTCTGGTTCCATTTCATGCAAACCAAAGTCTTGAGCAAATATAAAACGAGATTCAACATCATCATTATATAACTCTGCAACTAATGTACCACCACCCATTAATGATACTTCATCAATACCGGCAGTTCTTGCGGGGTCAGCAAAACCTCTAACAAAAAATCCACGCTCAACTGCAGTCACACCTGCCCTATTCATAATTGCATAAGCTTCGGCAATACGCTCTGGTGGGATTAAATGATTAACTCCTATCACTCTACGACGCATTAAGTGTGGAACAACCGGGTTAGTGATTGGACCAATAATGTCATTCATATGTGCAAGTTTAGCAAATTGGTGTGTTTGTGAATGAATTCTTTTGTAACCTTCATCAAGTGCTTCTGTATACCCAAAATTAAATTTTTCAACACCACTTTCTACTGTTTCTTTTGAAGCATAAAGATCCACTCCACAATGAACAAGGAAATCGCTACTTCCAGTACTGTCAGTGTTTCCTGGAGATCCGTGCTTTAACATAGGGATGCCATCTGCTGCAGCAATTAAAGCAGCTATGGTGCTAAGATTAGGGGTTCTGTATAAATCTCCCCCCATACCACAATTGTCCATTACCATTTCTACATTTGGTTGGACAAAACTTTTACTAGCTGTTCCTATATCATGATCAAACACAGCAGAACAAATACCAGCAATTTGTTGTGCACTTCCTTCTTGTTCATAAAGTGCCCTGTTATGTAATGTACAAAGTGCAGCAAGGCTTTGTCTTAAAGCAACTTCAGGAGTGGTATCAAATTCCTCTTGAAGTTCTGAAACATAGCCTGATAGTGTAAACGCACCAAGTAAATATGCTTGTTCAAAACTTAACGGTTTATTTTGATAACCATTATGTTTTAAAATTGAATTCACACTAAATTTTGTTTGACGAGCAGCGTCACCAAGCTCTGATATTTCCATATATTTTTTATGAACCATTTTTATTATTACCTCATTATTAATTATTTTGTCTGTAGAAAAAAACTACCACAAAATGTTATTGAAATTTTATTAATTGATAAATCTAGAAAAAAACTAACGCCAACTAACTTGTGTATTTGTCATCATTTTCTATCAACAATTCTAGATTGTATTTAAAGTTTTCTATGATATCTTTTGTGTTGGAATGAAAACTCTGCCACTTCTAAATTGTTCTCCATTTCTGGTTTTAGGATTAAACAATATTGGAACACAATCATAGCTAAGACTATAATTATTTCCATTATGGTCATGGCCATATGCTACGCCTGCAGCTAGTGGTTTAAAATTTCCTAATTCTTCAGATGAAGTAAATTGTTCAGAACTAACACCTGCAGGTAATTGGACTGCTTCTAAACCTAGGACTATCTCTTGATCAGAATTAATCTCTGGCTCACCATTAATAACCCCATAACTCATTAAGACATTACGTGCAACTCTCATTGCAACTACTTCAGAGTTGGGATCTGTATGTTCTCCAGCTTCAAATGAAATCCCATATCCTTTGCCGTGTGAATTAACATAATCAATCAATGAACGTCCACGAGCTACATCTTCTTTCATTTGTACATGCCATGGTAACCCTGTGTTTTGAGCAAATGCTGCAATTGCATTTACATTAGTTGGTCTTCTAGATGCTGTGTGTACTCCTGAATCTTTGTATGCTTCTAAAGTAGTTTCATGTATCTTACCCCCTTGTAGAATATCATTAACCATGGCTTCAGATAATCCAGCAGTTGAAATAGCAAATGTTCCACAATCCTCTGACATAGAATGAATATCTAAAACAAAGTGACATTCTTCAAGCGGTCCCCGCAAATTATAAGCAATTCTTTCTTCAATATTACCATTAGGTTTTCCTGGGAAAGCAATATTTAAGTTTTTATCAACTTGTGATTTTGTAATTTCTTCAGCTGCCAAATTAGCATAAATTAAGTGAACTTGACCTTTTTTCAATTCACCTAACTCTGTCTGTAACTTATCTAGTGTAACTCTTCCTACTGGTTCATTTCCATGACATAAACCTACAATACCAATTATCGGAAAATTTCCATCTCCCATTATTACTCTTTCAGAATGTTCTCCAATCTTTTCTTTTAATAAATTCATAATTCTCTCCTCATATTTCTCATTAATTCTACCATCACTTTAATATTCTCTTCAAGACAAGAACCATCAACTGTAGAAATGTCATCTTTCACTGTGTGTAAATGTGCCCAAGATTTTTTATCTCTTCT
>JABHXC010000071.1 GCA_018657475.1 Candidatus Woesearchaeota archaeon | reverse complement strand
TTTTCAGTACTATTTTCCCTTGATTCCCTAATTGGTATTTTCCTACTTCTTCTGATTGATAACAATAAATTTCTCCTGGTGTAACTTGAGAAAAATTTCTATTAATATTTCCTGAACTCTTTGGATAAAATTCAAATTTACTTGGATCAGTAAACTTTCCTGCTACAGAAACAACTTGTACATTTGAAAACTCATAATCTTCAACAAATGCTAAATAAACTTCCCAGTTAACTTCTTTGAAATCTTGTGCAGATTCGTGGAACCAATTGCCTTTTAAAGTTCCTGCAACATCTTGCATTGTACCACTACAACTTTTATCGTCTCTATTAATTAAATTATAAAAAGTATTTTTCATTTCTGTAGGATAATAATCAAATGGACATTGAATGTGTTTGGAACGTTCAGGATATCTTTCAGGATTAACAAAAGACAAATTAACTCTTAAATCAATTAAACCAAAATCGAAATTACCTTGTTTTTGGCCCACTGTGCCCATAACTCTTCCTTCTTCAAATTTGTTTAAGTTTAAAACTTTTGTACAGCCTGAACCTTGCGAGAATCTTTCACATTCAACATTATCTAAAATATCTTGTAATTCATTAGAAACTGTTTTAACATGGTTATAATAACCAATAACATCTTTACAAAGAGCGAAATAAATAGTATAATCAAGAGGATCTTGTGACATGCCAGAACTCCATGAAGTCATAGTTAGGTATACATCTGCTGGCGCATAAATATCAAACAACTTGCCACTATCATGCTCACCTACATGTAAATGTGGATGGTCTGTAGGGAAAGTATGTCCTGGTGGACCTAAATTTCCAAGTGGTGTTATCTCTCTAACTTCACTAATATTAACCGGGAATGTTGTAAAACTTAAACCATCACACTCAGGAAGTGTTTCTCTTTCAGTTTGGGTAGGAATTTCTAACCTAAATTCAGATGATTTTTCTGTATATATTTGTGGTTCCAATTCTTTTGTTTCATTAGTTATAAATTTTTGATTGATGTTATTAGTATTAGATTCAATCTTATTTTCTTCAATATTACAACCTAAGATAAATAGAACTAGTAAACATATTAACACTTCTTTTTTCATCATTAGAGGATTATTAATATGGATATAAATCTTTTTCTCTTGTAGACCCATTTCTTTCTAAGTAAATATCGGAATGGAAAAAACTTTGTGTTCTTTTCAATTATAACAGCAATTGTGATTTGAATATCTTTAGAATCTAAATTTTGACTAGGCCATCACAAAATTGAGTTAAAAGAGGAAGTATTTTTTTTGTTTTCTCTTCTTCTACTGACATGATTATCATTAAAATTTCTAAATTTTTAACTTTGTTAATAAAATAATGGATAAATTTTTCTGCAGTATCTAATTTGTTATAAATCAATAATGTTGTGATGGAATCAAAGAACATAAATTTCATCTCTTTCTGTTTAGCTGCTTTTCCCATAATCATTGATAAAGCAGTAAGTGATTGATTTCCTCCTAAAAACAAACAGTTATCTGCACCACAGCCTTTGTCTTTTTCCACATTATCAATAAACAATATTTTGTCAGTATCAATTTTATTATTTTTTAAATCTTCAACAAGATCACAATGTGTTTTGTTTAATGTTACATAAATGCCAGAATTTTTTTTAGTGAGATATTTCATGATCTCAGTGTTAACTACTTGATAGTCTTCTGATTTAGATAAGAAAGCGTAAACCCCTTTATTTTTCTTTAACTTAGCGAGTTCTTTGATAACTTTATTTTTTACAGATTGTTCATTCATTCTTACCACCAAAAGATTCATATGAAGTTATCTCGCTTAAGTTAGTTCTTTCCCTAATTTTTTGAAATGCTTCTTTCTTTTGAAATCCAAAACCTACAATGATTGGAACTGCGTCAACATTCTTAACTTTTAATATTTTTTTAGCATCAACTTGTTTAGGAGTAATTATACATGAATCAATCCCAAGTTCTCTTGCTTCTAAAGTTGCGTTTAAAGCAGCCATCCCCACACTCATATAACTGTCGTAGGTTCCAGAGTCTGCCCCCCTATAACAAGAATGTTTATCACCAGGACACTTACCTTGTTCTAGCATAAATGCAATCATTAATGGAGGGTCTGTATGAAAATCGCCATAATTTGCAGTCATCATTAATTGTTTGATTCTTTTTTTATCTTTAATTATTATAAAATGCCAAGGTTGAGTGTTAGAACAACTTGGAGACCATCTTGCAGCATCTAGAATTTTTTTAATTTTATTATCGCCTACTTTTTTGTCGTTAAACTCATATGTAGTCTTCCTAGACTTTACAAGTTTTAAAAAATAATTATTTGACATCTAAAACCTCTCTAATGATTATCAAAACGTTCTATTTTAAATAACTTACTATTTTCTAAGTAATGAACAAAAGCGGGCTGAATCTAGTCTTACACTTACAAAACATTATTCAGATAATCTTTCTGTAATATCTTCTCTTCTACATCGAACATAAGAATTAAACTCTTCTTTACTTTTTTTATCAGTAAATTTACCATTTCTTATTTGTTCAATTAATGTATCAGTTATTTCTAATGTTTGTTGTAAATCTTCTTTATTTTGTTCTAATGATTGTTCATATAAAGAAAAAAGATTATCCACAAGAGTTGTATATTCTACTTCTAAAACTAAACATCTTACTTTTTTTAATTCGGCTTGTAAAACATTAAAAGCGGTGTTTAGAGCATAGGGTTTAGCTCTAGGAAGAAGATTTCCGTCTTTATCAGCAACCTTTATTGGTTGATTGTTTGGACCTTCTACCCAATAATTTCCTTCACCATCATATACTCCCATGAAAATAAGATAATAAAACTAATTTAAATAATTATTGATGATGAAGTGGTTCTATTCAACTAAAAATTAAACAAACGACACGTAAAGTGTGCATACTGCTAAGATTGTCCAAATTAACCATACTAACCACGTTTTCTTAGTATCTTTAAAAATTTCCTTAACAAAAACTTTGTATACTTTTGGATATTGAACCATTAATAAAGTTAAGATTAAGTAACCTAATAGAATCATTGGTAATACTTGAACTACTGTAAAACTAGTAAAGACAAAATAACTAACAATTATCATCATACTTAATATTACCCATACTAACATTTTACTCTTTTTTGAAACAACACTAGCCATTTTACTAAACATTTTAGGCTTTACAAGAAATAAGATAAGTTTTAACAAAACTATTATTGCAATTATTAAAGATATAATCTCCATTGGATTCATTTTGTACACCTCCTTTTTTGTTATTAATTATAATTAGCTATATAAAATTATTTGTACACAAGTAATATCTGTAAATTGTAAAAATAAACATTAATTATATTACGAAATTCGCAAAAGAAGTGATGTTAGGGTTTAAATATGAGTGATTGTCTTAATACACCTGATTGTTTGTTAGATATTTAACTTATTATCAAAAAAAAAATGGGTGAAATTTATGAAAAAAAGTTTAATTATAATTAGTTTGTGTTTCTTTATATTAGCTAGTGTTGCAATTGCAGCTCCTTTATCTTCTGATTGGCATGCCGATGCAGATGGAGATGGAATTAACAAAGAAATTGATCTCTGTCCCAACATTTATGATCCATTACAAAATGATATTGATAATGATAATATAGGAGATTTATGTGATGATGATTTCTTTTCACCTATTGAAAATGCCCCTATAATAGATTTAAGAATTGAACATGTAACTCCTTATGGAGCTTGGTTTACTTTTACTTCACCTAAATCAACTCAATATGGTTGGAATGCACAAATTGCTTGGACAACTGATAAAACCGAACTAGAAACAACTGAAGGTTATTCAAATGTTATTGCTAGGGGTGATAGTCAAACTATAGGAGTTAATGGAAAAATAATTTCTAATTTTGGTGAAAGAGACGGACCTTTCATTGTTAGGGATATGCTTTCTGATACAAAGTTGTATGCAGCAGTTTCTGAGATTCATTGGGACGGTCAAACAAAATCTATCAGTAACATTGTTGAATTCACTACTCAAACTTCACCCTCATTAAATTTTCAAACTTCTAGCCCTCACATTTTTTCTTCACAGGAGTTGATATCTGAATTACAAACTAAATTTAATACTAATGATCCGTTATGGAACCAATATGAATCTAAATTAGGACCTAAAATTGTTTCAGCAGCAGCAAATCCAAATTCATATGGAAGAAATTCTTATTGTTCTGAAGCAGCACTACTTTATCATGTAACTGGGAACTCTGAATATCTTAACGCGGCTTTGATATTACTTGATTCAAACATTGCAAGTTGGAGTTCAGGTTTCTCTGGTAATGCTTATAGATGGGCTGATGCACAATTAGGAAAATGTTTAGATCTTTTATGGAATGAAGTTAGTCAAAGTAAACGTGAAGAAGCAATAACTGTTATGATAACGGCTGCTGAAGAAGAGTTTGACCCAAGAGAACAAGATACAGATGAATATGCATCAATAGCTAGAAGTTTAGTTATTGATGGCTTAGTTGCTTGTAATGCAGAAGGAATATCTCAAAGTGTTTCTGATCAAGCATGTGAAGTTCTTGATGAAGGGTTAAGAATGTTTTATGGTGTACAGTTAGTTAAAGCAAAAAGAGACGTTGGAAAGTTTGCTCAAAGTGGTGGAAATCTTCCTGATGGAACTTTTTATGGAGCTGGAACTCGTGATTATTGGTTTGAAACTTTATGGGCATTACATAATAGTGGTCAAGATGTTAGTGAGTATATGCCGTGGTTAAACAACCAATTACTTTCTTTCAATGTATACTCAATGACGCCTAGCAAAATTGGATTAGCACCTTTTGGTGATATAGAAAATTTTGATGCTGCTTTTGATAATGAACCAAACAGTTATCCTATTTACTACAAATTCTGGGATAGTTTAGGATTACAAATGCTTTTACTTGAAGAAAATGGGTTTACTAATGAAGCTGAAATTGCTAATTGGCTTTTACAAACTTTTGATGATAATGATGAAACATTACTGTCTCAGTTAATGATGAATGATGCTAATGAGATTTCTGATCCAAGAATAAATCTTCCAACTGTTTATGCAGACACTGGAATGGACTTTTTATATGATAGAACTTCTTGGAATGAAGATGCAACATTTTTACATGCAAATGCAGCTTGGGGTAGTGTTGACCATGATCATTCTGATGCAGGTCATTTCCAACTTTTTAGAAATGGTAGATGGGTTTTTAATGAAGCAATGGGTTATGATGGAGATGCTTCTGAAGCAGAAGGACATAACGTACTATTTTTAGAAGGTAATGAAGCTTCTAGCGGTGATGGGCAACCAAGTTCAATAAAGTATACTGGTGGTTTTTTAGGTTTGAGTTCAAGTGAAAAACATTCTTACTTTAGAGCAGATTTAACAGAAGCTTACTTATCAAATTATTATCACTCTGATTATTATGATCAAGTTGAACGACACTTGTTATGGTTAAAAGGAGATTCAGACATTATTGTAACTTACGACTATGTTAAAGAAGCAAGTCATGCACCAAGCGGTTTAACTAAAACATGGCAACTTCATTTCTGGGACGCTCAACCTGTAATTTCTGGAAGACAAGCTAATGTACACTTAACAGATGGACAAGATGTTCAAATAGAAACTGTTTATCCAGAATCTGCATCTTTATCACATGCTCCCTCACAAGGAGAACCGATAAGTTATCCAGGTAGATTGTATAACGACAGATTATTAGTTGATGTTTCTCAAGAAGTTCCTGAATTAAATTTGGTTAATGTAATTCAAGTAGAAGATGCAGGAGTAAATAATTTAGTGGATTCAATTGGAGTGGAAAGTGATGATGTTATAGGAACTCTTGTAGGAAATAATCTAGTTTTATTCCCTAAAAATCCTGATCAAAGAATTGATAGTTTTTCAGTAATTGTGCCAAACACCTTAAACTTAGCTGTTTGGGTATCTAATGTTGAAAAAAATACTGGATTTGATTCAACTTTAGTGGAATTAGATTCTCAGACTTCTGAATTAACAGTAACTTTAGGAAATTCACACTATTCAGATGATGGTGGATTGTTGTACATTGATTCTTTTGAAACTAGCACTTCTGAAGATGATAAAATTCATGTTGCAGTTAGTGGTAATGATTTATTAGGGGATGGAAGTGTTAATAACCCCTATGCTACTTTATCAAAAGCTTTTCAAGATGTTAATCCTGGTAAAACCATTTTTGTACATGAAGGAACATACACTATTGAAACGCAGATAGTACTTCAAAAGTCTGGAACAACAGAAAATCCAATTATTATTGTTGGAGAAAATGCTATCTTTGAAGGGTTAAATCTTCCTAACTCTAAGTATGGTGATATTATTAGAGTTGAGAATTACGATAATCTAGTCTTTGATAATCTGCATTTTAAAAATGGTGGAAGGGCAGGTTTATCTTTAATCAATGCTGATAATGTTAAAGTTACAAATTCAGTTTTTGAAAATAATGGTAAGTGGGGATTGTTTACTGCATATGCAGAAAATGTTTATATAGAAAATAATGTGGCATTTGGGTCACAAATAGAGCATGGAATTTACGTTTCTAACAGTGCTGATAATCCCATAGTTAGAAATAATGTTGCTTACAGCAATGCTGATGCAGGAATTCAACTGAATGGTGATTGGGAAGCTCCTGGCGATCATTTTATATCAAATGCGTTAGTTGAAAATAATGTGTTGTATAATAACGGCTTGAATGGTGGTGCGGCACTTAATTTAGCTTCTGTTTCAAACTCAGTAATTCAAAATAACTTACTTTACAAAAATAATGCTGGTGGAATTGCTTTATCTGATGGTTATGGTCCGGGAATAGATTTTGGAAGTACTGGAAATGTAATAACTAACAATATTGTTTATTTCAATCCTAACGAAGGGAGAGCAGCTTTACAATTTAAAGATGGGAGTTTTAGTAATGAAGCTACAAACAATTATCTTTTAAGCGGAAGAAATGTAGGATTAAATTATGGCGCTATTGAATTTGATAGTTCAACCATTGGCCAGCAAAGTGTGATTGATGATAACCAGTATTATAGAAATGGAGATTCTGTAATAATTACTGTTGAAGATGTCACTGAATACTCTTTTAGTGGTTGGAAAAGTCTTTATCCACAGTATGATCGGAATTCTGTTGTTATTTCAAATCCTAACGATGTTTTTGTATCAATAGCTAATGATGATTATACATTATTAGAACAAGAACCTGTAGCAGTTTGTGGTAATTCTGTTGTAGAAGATGGAGAAGTTTGTGATGGTGAAGTAAATTCATGTTTAGTTGATGGTTATTCCGGTACAGAATCTTGTAATTCTCAATGTAATGGGTATGATAGTTGTATAGCTATTGAATCTTGTGGTGATGGTGTAATTAATGGTAATGAACAGTGTGATGGTTCAAGTTTAAATTTACAAACTTGTCCATTACAAGGTTTTGTTGGAGGAAGTTTAAGTTGTGATAACACTTGTCAGTTTAACACAAATGAGTGTAATAATGACATTAATTTAGATGATACTTTAGTTTCATGGTTAGAATTGAATGGAGATTTAAGCGATTCTTCTAGTTATGATAATGTTGTGACTTTTTTTGGTAATACTGATTGTAGTGTTGCTGGAAAAATTGGAAATGCATGCAGGTTTGACGGATCTAATGATGGGATCATTATTTCAGATAGTGATAATCTAGATGTTGATGAATTAACATTAAGTTCTTGGGTTTATGTTGATGGATATAAACAGGATCAAAGAATAATTTCGAAAGAGACTGGGACAAGATCACCATGGTCAATTTACACTTTATTGATATCTGAATCAGGTAAGTTAGAGTTTAGATTAGGTATTAATAATCGTAGACAGAGACATGCATCTAATCAAGTTATTCCATTAAACAAGTGGGTACATGTTTCAGCTACTTATAATGGAAATAAAATGAAGATTTATATTGATGGAGAATTGGATAAAGAAATAAGTGTTTCAGGTAATATCCAGGACAATAATGAACCTGTTTATATAGGTGATAGTCAGTTTTATTCTAGGTCGTTTAATGGTTTAATTGATGAAGTAAGAATTTATGATCGTGCTTTAAGTTCACAAGAAATTGTAGAATTATATGATGGAGTTATCATCCCAGCAAGTGTTTGTGGTAATTCTGTTGTAGAAGATGGAGAAGTTTGTGATAGCGAAGTAAATTCATGTTCAGTTGATGGTTATTCTGGTACTGAAACTTGTAACTCCCAATGTAGTGGGTTTGATAGTTGTATAGCTATTGAATCTTGTGGAGATGATTTAGTTAATGGTGCTGAGGTTTGTGATAGCGAAGTTAATTCATGTACTTCTGTTGATGGCTATTCTGGTACAGAATCTTGTAACCCACAATGTAGTGGATTTAGTTCATGTATTTCAACAGACTTCTGTGGTGATGGTGTAATTAACGGTAATGAACAGTGTGATGGTTCAAGTTTAAATTTACAGACTTGTCCATTACAAGGTTTTGTTGGAGGAAGTTTAAGTTGTGATAACACTTGCCAGTTTAACACAAATGAGTGTAGTAACGAACCTAGAAGATTAGAAACAATAACTGTTATTCCTGATCAAGTAACTATTTTGCCTAGTAATTCATTCCAATTTACCACACAAACAATTGATCAGTATGGGGATTTAATTGACGTAGAGGTAAGTTGGGCATATTCACATGGTAACAACATAACTCAAAATGGCCTGTTTTCTACTAGCGATATTTATACAATAACTGCTACAAGTGGAGAAATATCAGGAACTGCAGAAGTGTTGATGGGTTAGTCAATAAAAGAACATATGTTCTCTGAAGAAATTTATAGTTTTAGGAAACTTGTTTACTTTATTAATGACTTTTGAATACTTTTTCTTTAATTTCTTTACTTCTTCTAATGATAACCCCTTAACTGAATAAGTTATTTTTGGATCTAAAACTGTTCTTGCTTCTTCATTAATTTTAGTAATACCAAATTGTTGTGGATTATCAAAAATTTTTGTTCCTTTATGTAACCCAAATGTGCTTACTGAAATTAAATCAATATAATTAGAATTTTTTTCTAAAAAATTAACAGTTTCAATAAAATCTTCTTTACTTTCACCAGGAAACCCAAACAATGTATAAACTACATTTTTAATTCCAGCATTATGAGAATTTTTTAATACTTCTTTAATATCAGTAACATTGGTTCCTTTCTTAATTGCATCTAAAGTTTTTTGACATCCAGATTCAACTCCCCATAATACAAAATGTAATCCAGATGAAGATAATGTTTTAAGTGCTTCAGAAGAAAATTCTTTAGTTGGACGTAATTGGCAACCCCATTTTGCATCATATTTTCTAAATATTTTACCTAACTCTAACAATCTTTTAAGTGGAATCATATCGTCAATAAGAAAGAAATGTTTTTTACCAGATTTAACAATGGTAGTTTCAATATTATTTAATGGATATTCTTTATATGGGACTTTTGCATAATGTGCACAAAAAGTACATTGTTGATAATAGCAAGTAGTAGAAGTTTTTATCGGAATTACTGTTTGTGGAGTAAAATATTCATTTAAGTTATATATTGAAAAGTCTAGAGGAAAATCAAACACTAATTCTGAATGTTTTTTCTTTTCAATAAAATTTAGAAATTCTAATTCATTCTGAAAGTGGTGATCAGATAATGAAATTAATTTCTTATTAACACAAGGGCCACCAATAACAGTAGTAACATTGAGTTTTTTTAATAAAGTGTAGGCATAAAATGCTTGTGAAGAATATACTAAACTAAATGCAACTATATCTGGTTTTTCATTTTTTATCTCTTGTAATAATTCATCAAAATATTCTGGTTCTTCTCCCTTAACAATTAAAGAGTTATTTTCTGAATATACTTTTGCCGAAAGTTTATGGTACTTAGAAGCTTCTTTTTCATAATCTCCCCATTTGTCTAATTGAAAATATTGTTGTGCATCTTTAAATTTAAGCTGATGAAACTTTATGTTTAAATCTAAAACTTTGATCTCTTGTTTAGAATTGTGTGATAAAAACGCGTGAAGATTAGTTAAAGAGTATGGTGGACTTACGGGAGTACAAAAAGGAAGATAAACTAATAATATTTTCATTTTAAATTAACTTAACTCTCTTTTTAACATCTTGTGAGCATTATTAATTTTTTTGAACTCTTCCATATTACCACCAGCGTCAGGATGATGTTCTCTAGCAAGATTTTTGTAATTTTTGTTAATTAATTCTAAATCTAAACAATCTTTTTCTACTCCTAAAACTTTACGAGCTTCTTCACGTTGTTTTTCAATTTCTTCATTTTCTTTAAAATGTTGAACAAACTCTTCTTCAGTAATCTCTTCAGCTAATAATGCTTTAGCATCTAATTCAATCACTTTAGAAACAACATACAAATTTTCAACAAACTTATTTGATAACCTATAACTAAAATACATATGATGGTCATCAAAATACCATGATGCAATGGCATTACCACCTAATCTTGCGATTTTTTGTAGTTTTACTTCAATATCATCTTCAACGACACCAATTTTCTTTAAAGTTTGAATAATATTATTCTTAAATTGTGTTGCTCTTCGATCATAGGAGTCTCTAATTAGTAATTTGTTGAATTCATGTCCTTTAATGTTTAGTTTTGTCATACTATTGATGAAAAGACGTGATTTTATTATAAACGTTTACTATTTTATACGTAGATTTATTAAATTTCTAAATTTCTATTTTCTAAATGAAAGATTTTGAACTTATGTTTGCTCCTATGGAAGGTTACTCTGATCCAGAATTAAGAGAACTTTGTTACAAAAATGGTGCTGATTCAACATTTACTGAAATGGCAAGAACTTCTGGATTAGCTAGGGGTAATAAAAGTACATTAGAAAAAACTAAAATTCCTAAAGATATTCCTACATACATTCAAATTTTAGGATCAAATGAAAAAGATTTAAACAAATTTTTAGATAAGTTTGTTCCTCCTAAAGGTTTCTTAGGATTCAATTTTAATTTAGGATGCCCTAGTAAAGAAGTAATTCGAAATGGGTTAGGTTGTGCTTTGATTAAAAGGGTTAATAAAGTTAATGCTTTAGTTAAAATAGTTCATGATCATGGTTATTCTGTTTCAATAAAATTAAGGTTAGGTATGAACAAATTTGAAAAAGAAAAGAAAACTTACCTTAACTTGATAAAAGAGGTTGATGCTGACTTTTTTATTGTTCATGCAAAACATGGTAAAGAGAAAAGTAAAGATCCTGCTGATTTTGGTGTTTACAAAGAATGTGTTGAAACGAATAAAGTAATCATAGCTAATGGCGACATTAAAACTAAGAAACAAATTGAATATTTGAAATCTATTGGAGTTAAAGGAGCAATGATTGGTAGAGCTGCAGTTGAAGATCCTAGTATTTTTAAAAGGTTAAAGTAGATAATTAACAGCTTTTAAACAGGTATCTTCTAATGTTGAACATATAGGGATTTCTGGACAATCTTGTGGGAATCTTCTTTGAATGTACTTAGCTCCAGAAAAACCATCCTCAATTCCAACAACAAGATTAGTTCCGTCTCTTTCGTGTTTCACTTTCCATTCAAATAATTCCGCTCTTGATGTTTGGGCATAAGCTCTTCTGGAGATATGCTCTGACTCTTTAGCTAACCAAAAAAGTATAACTCCATCTTCTCCAGCTTTTTTTAAATGATAAGTTTCCCAGTCAACTTGTTCATTGTACATTTCTTGAGTAAATTTCCCTTTTTTGATTATGTTTTTTCTTGGTGAAGCTATATTTAATTCTGGAGCAAGATCTTGTATTGTTTTAATTGCATCATTTTGCCAATTGTAAGCTCCTTGGATTGGGCCTGCTAAGAATACTAATGGACCTTCTAAGGTGTCATAGTTTGGTGGTAATAAGATTTTTCTTGTCATAATGTTTAGATATTTTTATTTATATATTAAATTTTCTCAAACCATTCAGCAAGTTTAGTTACTTTTTCAGGTTCTAAATTTCCACATAAGTTTAATCTTATAGCTCCACTTTGATTATCTGCATTATAACTTAAATGATATTGTGTTTTTCTATTGGGATGTTCTCTAAATAAATTACCGCCATCTAAATGGAATCCATACTCAGTAATTGTATCAAATAAACCTAACAATGCATTTAATTGATGTTTACTAAATTCCTCTGAATCGGGATTGAGCCTAGCTAATGAAAGTTCTACATGAAGAAAATGTGGGTTTTCAAGAAATTCTTCCAATGATGGAAGTTTAGAACTGTCAATTTCATTTCTTTTTAAGAAATGATATGATTCATCACGTGCAACAATTGGTCTGGCCCAACAAATGTTTTCTTTACCAGTATAACTAACTCCCAATCTAGGGGTAGCAATAACTCTTTTTCTAGTCCATTCATTTACATAAGGTTCAAGAGAAATATGTTTTGGAGCTTCTTCATAAGCTTTTTTAACATCTTTTGGCATATCATTTCTTTCAAAACCTATTACTCCCCATGTTGGAACAACAGGTAAGGATAATATTGCTTCTTGTAATGTTGTTTGGCTGACTTCTTTTTGTTTCATGGTATGTTGAAATCATATTTATATTAAAACATTGTTAATCTTTAAACTATAACTTAAACATTAAATTTATTAGTATTTGTGAAATTATTTGGTTATGGATACACAATCAATCATAATTACTGATAAAAAACAGTGGCGGACATGGTTAAGAAAGAATCATAAAAAAGAGAAAAAAGTTAACTTAATTTCTTACAAAAAACATACTGGACATCCTTCTTTATCTCATAAAGAGTCAATGGAAGAAGCTATCTGTTTTGGCTGGATTGATACTACAGTTAAAAGGTTGGATGAGGATAAATATCAAAGAACCTTTGTTAAGAGAACTTCTAAAGGTAGATGGAGTAATAACACTTTAAGTTATGCAGAAAAGATGATTAAACAAAGAAAGATGACTAAAGTTGGAATGGAAATGTATCAGCATGGTTTAAAGAATGGGGTAATTGACCATGGTTTTCCAAGAGATCCTGAAATTCCAGAAGATTTGAAGAAAGCATTAGGTGAAAATCTTAAAATTTTTGAATCGTTAGCTCCGTCAAAAAAAAGATATAACATTTATCATATTCTTAAAGCTAAAAGATTAGAAACAAGAAATAAACGTATTAAAGAAATTGTAAGTAATATCCTACAACCCAAATAATCCGCCAAAAAGATTTCTGATTGATATACGGACAATGAAGAATAATGGGATAGCTATAACGCTCATTGGAATAAAATATTTAATCCCTTGTCTTTGTTTCCCTTTACTAATTAATCCAAGAAGTAATGATGCCATAAAAGCATTTATTATTATGAAACTAATTAAAAAAGCAACAAGAAATTCTGGTGAGATAGAAACTTGCCCTATATTAATTGGTAAAGAACCAATACCATCAGGAATATCTACACTTGAAAAGCTTGCCTGTAAAACTTCGACAAGAAAACTAATCAAACCTAAAACTATTGGTGAAATAAAAGCTGCTATGGAAAAAATAAACATGACATACATGGTTACTCCTGCTTTAATTTTTTTATCAACTAGATATTGTTCTCTTAAAGTATTAGAAGTGGTATCAAGAAGGTTAGCTAAATTACCTCCTGATTGTAATCCTGAAGTTATTAACTCAACGGCTCTTACTAACCTTTTTGAACGAACTCTTGCAGCCATTTCAGTTAAAGCATGAGCAATGCTTTTTCCTAAAGCTACTTTTTTACCTACAATATCAATCTCGGTCTTTAAAGGACCAAACTCTGGCCGTGCACTTAACAATAAAGCTTTTTCTGGTGTCATGCCTGCACGTAAGTTTGAAGTCATTAATTGTAATGCATCAGGTAATGATTCTTCAATAACCCGTGCTTTTTTGTCCACCATAAACAATAACCAAAAGTAAACTATAAGGTTTGTTAACACCGTTACAGCAATAAACGGTATCCAGAAAGGAAGTTTGAATATTGTGCCAACAAAAAATCCAAGACTGATCCCAAGTAATAAAGAAATTATTGTAACAAAACCAATAAAAATTTCGTGGTCAACAAGTAGATTAGAATAAATTAAAAATGATTTGATTTTCTTTTTAGCAAACTTTGGTACTATTCTTGCAATTGTACGGTATATCTTTGCCATTATTCACCTAACAAACTTGGTCTTTTTGTTTTAATAATTCCTGAAAACATGAACTGGAAAAAGATGACAAAACATAATAGTCCTAAAAAACTTGCTTTGATTATAACATCACTCAAACCAATGAACGATGCTAAAACTACAAAGAAAGTAATACTTAACGTAGGAACAATAACTGCCCCCATCATATAAAACATTGCTAAAGGGTTTAATTGACCCCCATACTTTTCAATTTGAATTATTTGTTCTTTGTTAAGATTTGAAATAGTGGTAGCAATAACTTTGTTAATAGTAGCACCTTCTTTCATTCCATTAATAATTTGCCAAAGTGCCCTTCTAAAATAAGGAGATGGATTTTGTAAAGCTGCATCTTCTAACGCTTTAATTTGTGGGACTCCTGCATTAATTTTTTTAACCACTTTTTTAAATTCAATACTAATTTCACCAAATTCTTGATTAGAAAGGATTACTAAAGATTCAAACAACGAAATTCCAGAATTAAGTTGAATCATTATTGCTTGTAGTGATGCAAGTAAATCTGAATCTAATTTTCTAATCCTTCTACTTGATGCTATTTTTGGATAATTTAATTGCATGAAAAATATAAGGGCACTGACAACTACAGCTAAAATTATTCCAAAATAAAATTCTGAAACTTTAGCAAAAAATAGTGAAAA
>JABHXC010000070.1 GCA_018657475.1 Candidatus Woesearchaeota archaeon | reverse complement strand
TGTTGGGGAACTTTACCAACAAATAATGTTTTACATTTGACCAAATGGCAACAATATTGGAAATTTTTTCATTCTGGGATTATTGATATGAAGGATATTCCAAAAGAAGCTATGCTAACCGATAAAGATAGAGTTATTAGTAATGCTGCTGTAAAGCAGAAGATAGGTGTTTCTAAAGAACATATTAAACACTTTATGAAAACATTACATTACCCTCTTTATCATTTTGATTTTGAAACTATTGATACGGCTGTTCCAATCTATGACAAATCAAGACCATATCAAAAAATTCCATTCCAATACAGTTTACATATTGAACATGAAGATGGAAAATTAGATCATTTTGAATATTTAGCTACTGGGGATGAAGATCCAAGAATTAAATTACTGGAACAACTAAAAGATGAGATTAAAGGAACTGGTTCAGTTGTTGTTTTCAACAAATCTTTTGAGAATGGAGTTTTTAAGAAACTAGCCATAGATTTTCCTGAACATGCCGATTGGATTCAAAATGTTTTAGACAGGATTGTTGATTTAGCTGTACCATTTCAAAATTTTTATTATTATAATCCTATTCAAAAAGGAAGTTATTCAATTAAGAAAGTTTTACCAGCAATAACTGGCAAGGGTTATGAAAATTTAGAGATTAATAATGGTGGGGATGCCTCTGCTGAATATTTTAATACTTTCATTAAGAAGAAAGAAAAGAATGAGCAACTTCGTAAGAATTTGTTAATATATTGTGGGCTTGATACAGAAGCGATGGTTTGGATTGTAGGTGAATTGAAGAGGTTAGTAAAATAAAAAATGGCTGATACACAACAAATAGGATTAGTAATTATTGGTATTTTGTTAGGGTATGTAATCGCAGGAATGAAAGGGGCTTTAATTGGTGGTTTAATTGGATTTTCATTTAGTTATTTAAAGAGGTTTATCTTATGATCACTTTCTTTCAACTATCATTTGTGATATTATTTATTCTATTTTTAGTTTTCTTAGTTATTTATGGAAAACAAAAGAAGTTTAAAGATACAAGAGATTTGGTCTGGAAGTCAATCATTGATGCCATGACTCTTAATTCAGGGATAATTGTTCTTCTGTATGTTGTAGGAAAAGTTTTTATTTGGGAATATCTTACTGAAATAGATAATTATGCATTATACATTGCATTAATAATCGCTGGTTTGGTCATTATTGCCGATGCAATAGATAAAATAAAAAGTAAAAAAGAGGTGTCAAAATGAAAGAACTAGCTACAGTTGGAGGTATTGGCTCTGCCATTGGTGCTCTATTATACGTTACAATAAATCTTTTTTTACCGTCAGGTATTTCAATATTTTCGTTGTCTCTTACAAACCCAGAACAATTAATTACTAACTTACCAACAATAATATTAGTGGCAGTAATTTCAGAATTTGTGGGTTTAGCGATTGGTGGTATTATTGCAAAGTTTACAGACCTAATTTAGTTTTTAGTGTTAATTTCAATTATTTTCTGTAAAATTGTTCTTACTGCAATGCCTAAAGTAACCCAAGCAATCGTCTCAAATTCTTTATGGTTAAAAGGTGTGCCCTGAACTTTATTGGGATTATTCATGAAATGGTGCAAATCTCCTCTTGTGGAAACTATAAGTGAAATTATATTATCAACACTCAATATTTTGTTTCTAAATTTAAGCATCTCATTTATTTTGTTTAGATGTCTTTGGTTTTTCTTCAAAGATTCTATAATAAATTCTACAAATCCCCTAAACTCATTTGACTCTTTAAGTGCTTTTTCAACAAGGTTATTTTTAGTGTTTCCATTACCATATAAACCCTCCAGAATGAAGTAAAAATTAAAGAATGCATTAATGTAACGAAATTCTTTAAATTCATTATTTCCCTCTCTCCAAAATGCTTTTGGAATTGTTAAATAACTATATTTTTCTTTAGTAGCAATAATATCTGTGAGAATCTCTTCATCAATCTGTTTAATTGGATCTGGATATTCTTTTTGCCAATGTGAGCTAAATAAGCCCACTTTTTCGCGTTCATCTTCGTTTTCACAGATCACTTCGTCTTTTGGAGTATCCCAAAATATTTTTTTCAGGTTTCCATTAAACGCAAGTATTGATTCTAATTCTTGGAACTCTTTAATCAATTCGTCATATAATCTCTTATCTCTATTTATTGTTATTTTTCCTGAAATTCTTTCTCCAGGTGTTTGTATAATCTCTGAGTAAAACTCTTCCGATTTAATTACTACTGCAATAATTTTAATTTTATGTAATAATCCGTGTTCATTTGGAGAGAATATATATTCTTTATCTTTGTGGTTTATTTTTATTTCTCGTTCCAATGCGATTT
>JABHXC010000069.1 GCA_018657475.1 Candidatus Woesearchaeota archaeon | reverse complement strand
CGTGTTGGTCAGCATACCAAAGTCCAATCTCGGTTGTTCCTTGGATTGCTGCAGATCCGCCACGATAATCAGCGGGTACCTGCCGAAAGCTTAGCTGATTTGTTCCAAAATGTGCTCGCCAAGGTGTTTCAGTCACGGTCACTTTTCCAGCACCTTCACGTCCGCGAAGTGTTCTTCTTAGTTCACCTGCACCTTCACGAACTTCTTCATAGAATCTTATTAATTGATCCATTACAGTGGGATCCATGGCAGCAACTGGTACAAACCAATCAGCACTAGTGTTAACAATTCTAATCGCTACACGTTCACCTGAATCTGCCATTTAAATCAAAAACTAGAAAGTATTTATAAATTTTATCCTGGAGAATTACTAGATAGTAGCAAATTATTATCTAGAACTAGCACGATAATTCTCATTGGCTTCAGCTGCTTTTAGTCTGGCTCTAACTTTTTTCCATGCTTTGTTAGTCCCATAACCATTTACTACTACATCTAAAGTTCGTTTAGTACGACTCGTGACTGTTTGACCAATAGAAGTAACTACTACATAAGGCATTATTGCATGTTGTTCTCCTTGATAACTTTCAGGCCTATCTTCTATTGTTAAACTTGAACGATCACAGAAATACTTTGTTTTTACTGGAGGAGACAAATTAACAACAGGTGTCTTGTTTAATTGAGATCTATTTGATGATTGATGTGGTTCTCTATCAGATTCACGTTTTTTTCTACTATGTGATATTCTACTACTTTCATAACCACCAGTAGGCATCATTGTTCATCATCTCTAAAATTCTGATTATAATTTGTCATAATAAACAATTTTAATCAAGAAGTTATAAGTATTTATATTCTTAAAAAATAAAAAAATAAAAGAAACCTTGCCCGCAGGGGGGTGGTGCTTGAGAAAGACTCAATAAGGGCAAGATTCTTTTTTAAAGATTAAACCAATTCAATTCCAAGTTCTCTACTTAGAGCTTGAGCTCGTTTTTCAGACTTTTTGTTGTCAACTTTACCCAAGATCCAAGGTGAACTTACTCCAGTAATGATTGTCATTACAGTTAGTTTTCCTTTCATATCGTTAGTAACTCTTGCACCCCAGATAACATTTGCATCGTCATCCAGAGATTCTGTAACTACTTCACCGATTCTTGAAACTTCATCAAGGGTCATGTCTGGTCCGCCAGTGATATGAATCAAAGCACCAGTAGCACCTTCATAGCTGATGTCAAGTAAAGGGTTACTCAAAGCACCTTTTACAGCTTCATCAACTCTGTTATTAGTATCAGAAGAACCAACACCAATGGAAGCAACACCGCCAGAGGTCATAATTGCTTTAACATCTGCATAATCCAAGTTAACTAAAGATGGAACAGCAATTGTTTCTACAATCCCTTTGATCATTGTTGCTACTAGTTCGTTTGCTACAGCAAATGCTTGTTGAATTGGCAAGTTACCAGCAATTTGCACAAGTCTGTTGTTATCAATCACAATAACAGTATCAGCTACTTGTCGTAATTGTTGTAATCCAAACTCTGCTTTGTCACATCTTGCTCTTTCAATGTTAAAAGGCATAGTTACGGTTCCAATTACAATTGCACCTAAGTCTTTAGATACTTGAGCTACTACAGGAGCTGCACCTGTTCCGGTTCCGCCACCCATCCCAGCACAAACAAATACCATATCTGACTTTTTTAAGCAATCTTTGATTTGACTCATAGATTCTTGAGCTGCTTCTGCCCCTTTCTGAGGGTACCCACCTGCTCCTAAACCACGAGTACAATCTTTTCCAATAAGGAATTTGTGATCAGCACCTGTAATGTTTAAGTGCTGTTGATCAGTATTAACAGCTAAGATCTCAGCTCCTTTGATTCCTTTCTTATAGAGCCAGCCGACCATGTTTCCACCGCCACCGCCAACACCAATAACTTTGATGTTTGCTTGGCCCATATCAAACCCAGCTTCTTCAGGCATTGCCTGCATTGCACTTTCCACAATAAAATCCATTTTTTACACCACCTCAAATTTGTTTGTTTTTTTATCCTCAATTTCCCCTTGTATCTTTACATAGATACTACAATATTCATTTTGCATTATACAAAACGTTAAATATCACAGGGATATTTCATACTCTAAGAAAACCCAAACTTAACCTAACCCAAACTAATACCAAAGAAACCCATTAACCTTTTTTATTACTGTAAACTTAACTTCTTTAAACTTAAAACCCATTTTTTGAAATACTTAGGTGGTATTTAAAGATTTCTCTTCTGGAGTGTAGAATTAAAAAGAGTGCATTTAACTTTTTTTCTTAAACAAATTCTTAGTTTTATCGACGATAAATTGTTTTTTAGTTTGAACTGAATCTTTAACTGCTTCGGCTTTTCTATGCAATACTGCAGAAGTAACATTAAGATAACGCATAATATCTTTCACAGCACCACCCCATTTGCCAAAAAATACCTGAGTAGTTAGTGGATATTTTGCAGGAATTTCTGGTTGTTCTTTCACATAACCAAGTGCAATAATAGCTTGAGGTCTTATTTTTTCAGGTATATCAAGCTCATTTTTAACAGCTTCTTCATCAAACACACCAATCCAAGCAGTTCCCAAGTTTAATGAATGAGCAGCTAAAAGCATATTTTGAATAGCAGCAGCACAATTTTGTACAGTAAATAAGCGTTCCCCACGCATACCGTAATAGCGTTCAGCTTTTTCAGGTTCACCACAAACTACAATTAAAGCACCTGCAAGAGTAATATCATATTGTTCATGTGCTGCTTCAGCTAAAGCTTGTTTTTGAGCTGGATCAGTTACAACAATGAATTTCCAATTCTGTAGATTCCCAGAAGAAGGAGCATACCTGGCTGCGTCCAATACCTCTGCAATTTTCTCCCAAGAAACTATTTTAGGCACAAAATGCTTAACATTCCTTCGAGTTTTAATTGCATCAATAACTGGATTCATTTAAGATAAAGGAAGTTATAACCCTATTTATAGGTATTGTTTTCATTTTTGGAAACCTGTTTTCAAAAACGGAAGAGTTATAAATTGTGCGAGAATACTTTTTACATGGTGAAGCAAGGAGTGTTAGCAGCATTAATAGATAATAAAAAAGCTGCAGTTTTGAAAACATTATTATTTTCTAAAGAAGAATTATACTTAAAAGAAATTTCTTCTAGAAGTAATGTTTCTTTAACTTCAACATTTAGGATTGTTAATGAGTTAGTTACATTAGAGATATTTACAAAAAAAAAATGGAAATCAAGCAAAGTATACCATTGTAATGAAAATGAAAAAGTAGAATTTCTAAAAGAGTTATTTGCTGAGAAAATTGATGGAGTACAAGAATTTGCTACCGCATTAGGATCCGTTTCAGAAATTGAACAAATAATCTTACATGGTGGCAGAAAAAAAGATTCAGCAAATATGTTGTTAATTGGATCAGACATCCCTTCAGAGGCAGTTGAAGCAGCCCAGCAAATTGTTGCTTCAAGGGGTTTTGATATCAGTTATCTAACATTAACTAAAGGGCAGTATGAACAGATGAGCAAGATGGGATTATATTCTGGTAAGAAAGAAGTAATAAAATAAAAAAATCAACCATTTAAATCCATGGCTTTTCTTTGAGTAGCAATTAATTTTCCAGAAGAATCAAACACTGAGAAAACTATTACTGCATTACTCAGATCATCAACATTTGCTGAACTGTATGAATAACCACCAGATATTGCCACATCACCAGACATATTCTCTCCACCATTGATAGAAGAATAAGTTGTTTTAAGCACACTAGTAACAAGACGATCCTCATATGCCTCTAAGCTTATTTCGACGTAATTAGGTTTTACAATGCCTGATTCCCCATTAGTAATAGTGAAATCAACACCAGTAATCTTACCCCAGGTTTCTTTCCAATCAATGTAAAGATCATCAACAGTAACTTTGGTATTAGTATAAGTAGTTACTACTTTCTGTTCAACTACTTCTTCTTCAGGTTCTTCTTCTATAACAGCTGCTGCAGTTAGTTCATCGGTAGTGGTCTCTTCGGCAACTACTGGTTCATCAACCAATGTTTCTTCAATTTCTGCATCAATTTCAATTTCAGCAGGTTCATCAACACCATCTGATACAAATAAGCCAGTTAGAAAACTATCTCCGCCATCAATAGGTGCAGTTACCCTTCCAACAAAGAAAACTGCCATCAATAAGATAATGAGGAATGAGAATTTCAATAATTTACGTGGATGAAATGTAAACACATATTCATCTTTAACAATATGTCTCTTTGGTTTTGATACAGGCTTAGTTTTAGAACTTTTAACTTGTCGTTTAGGTTTTGCCCTAACTTGTGGTTTTGGTTTTACCGGTTCAGGTTTAACCATAGGTTCTTGTGGTTGTGTTACCACTTCATCTCCAAATATTTCGTCTGCCATTTTCTATAGTATAAATAATATCAGCGATACCAAAATTAATAATATACCAAAACCAATTGTAGGATATGCGATCTGTTCTCCCAAAGAGAGGTTTTTGTAATTCTTTAGTTTCTTTACAACAAAATTAGTAAAATTGTTTATTTTTAGATTAAGTTGTGTAAAGAATTGCTGAAATTTGTTTAAAAATTTTGCCTCCATAATAATAGAGAAAAAAAAGAGGTATAAAAAAACTTCGTTTTTT
>JABHXC010000008.1 GCA_018657475.1 Candidatus Woesearchaeota archaeon | reverse complement strand
TTTAAATTTTCTTATTGTATTTTTGATATCTTTGTTTTCTCTTGGTTTAGGATTTTTATTACATGAATTAGCGCACAAATTTGTTGCACAACATTATGGATGTGTTGCTGAGTTCCGTGCTTGGGATCAGATGTTATACTTAGCTTTAGGTTTAGCGTTACTAGTTGGATTTATCTTTGCTGCTCCTGGTGCAGTGATGATTTCTGGAATGATAACAAGGAAAGAGAACGGAATTATTAGTGCAGTGGGACCTTTAACAAACTATATCTTAGCTTTATTTTTCTTTGCAATTGGGTTTATAGTTCCTGGGACACAAATCTGGAATTTAATTGTTGCTTGGGGTTTTCAAATTAATGTGATTTTAGGTGTGTTTAACTTAATCCCTTTTGGACCTTTAGATGGGTTAAAAGTATTCAGATGGAGTCCTTACATTTGGGCAATTATGTTCATACCTGGCGCATTAGTTACTTTTATTTTTATATTCTAAATGTGTTTTTGTAAAAATTTACTACTTTTCTCCTCGACAAAAAACCAAACATTTATATATTAGTTTTTCCTCGAAGATATAATTCGTTTAAAAAAAGAAGGTGATGTAAAACGAAGCAACATATTTTTCAAGAGGTCAAGAAGTTTAAAATCCAGCGATGTTGTAAAGGGTGCGGTGAAAGAATGGTTGTTTTTAACGCCAATCGTTATTACTGCACTGGATGTCGCGGGCATTAATTCTTTTTTTTTATTTTTTTTATTTTATTAGTTTTCTTTAGAAATTAGCAAAGACGAAATAATCTTTTGAAAAAACCACAAGATGTTGGTTCTTCTGTTACTTCTTCAACAATCTTTTCAACAACAGGAGTTGGTTCTTCTTTAACAATTGGTTCTGGTTCAGGAATTATATCAATAACTGGTTCAGGTAAAGGTAAACGTTTACCAATAACAAATTCTCCTAATGAATCACTTGTAGATTGATAAAATAAATATGTTCCATCAGTTCTTGTTTGTGTTGTAGATAATTCTTTACCATTAACAAATAAACTTAAGTCAGCTGAAGAAATTCCACTTGCTAACAATTCTGATTCTTTAATTTTTAATGTAAACACAACTTGTTTAACTGGAATACCCTCTTCTAAAGCAGAAAATTGTGCAAAAGTTAGACCATTAAAATTACTTTCTTCTTCTGTGAATACTATTCTTCCATCATTTACTTGTTCTGAAAAGAAAACTTCTGCAGTATGAACTCCGGGAATATGTCTTATTTCAAACAATAAACTACTGCCTGCATCTGCTCTACTAACTGTTTGAATTGTAGCATCACCAGTTATATTGTTGCCACCCAATGTTACTAGAAATACAATGCTAATGAACAGAACAAGAGTACCAATCACAATCCCTGGATTGCCATATTTGTTATTCCTCTTTTTTGGCATTGTATAAAGAAAGAGAATTATGGTATATAAATGTATTTGTTAAGAGAAAAATGTGGGGCTGCAGGGAAAGTCACTGAACGTTCCTACCGTTTTGGCAAGCCGTAACAGATTTGAACCCTGAACACCCAGATCTTCAGTCTGGTGCTCTCCCAGATTGAGCTACAGCCCCAATAGGTGGAAAAAGCTCTGAGTTATTTATAAGGATTGTGGTAAGTCTATACCAAAGTACTTCTCATAATACTATTTGCAAAGAGATTGAATAATAACATTACTATACCTGCAATTGCACAATATAACAATGTACTTTTAGTGATATTGTTCCCCAATTCAAATCTTTCTCCTAATTTATCTGAACCGTTTTCGACTCCGTTACTTAACACTGTAAGAATAAACGCTATTTGGACAATATAAACTCCGACAACTATCTGGAAATAAAACGTTGGAATTCCAATACCAAATATATCTAGCAAATCTGCAAATGAACTTACTTGTTCTCCCCTAGAAGCAAAAGCAGCTAATTGTGCACTAAGTCTGGTTAAAATTGTAGAAATCATTGAAGTGATTCCAATAACTATACCTGCAATTACTGGAGTTAAAAACTTAATTTGTGCTTTCATAGAAGAAATAACGTCAGACATTAAATCTTTCAATCGTTCTTCAACACGATGAATTTCTTTAATGTACCTTGACATTGATAGTAGTGATTGTGCAGCAATGTTTGGACCTTTTCTCATACTTTCTACCAAAACTTTCATTGAGGATTCAATAACTTTTGATGGAAAACTTGCTAAAGCCCCAACTTTTGGATCAAAGATAGCTTGTTCTAGACCCATTCCTAGCCGAGTTATATTTCTTTCAGCCAAATTAAAAAATTGACCTGAGGTTGTTCCTTTCATTGTTTCAGCAACTTTACCTAATGCTAGTTCTGCAGGCAATCCATCACCTAACCTATTACCTAACTGAAATAATGCTGAAGAAAATTCGTCTTCTAATTGTTTTGTTCTTCTTCTAATTTTAATAACGTTTTTTGAACGTAACGAATAAAATAATCCTATGGACACTCCTAAACCGGCAATTACCACTAAAGATAGTAATGATGCACCAATACCGTAAGGGCCAATCTTTTCATTTATTTCACAATTGGGAAATTCTGCTGGACAAACATATTCCATCATTTTTAGTGTGCCAGCTTCATTTTGTATCTCAAATGCAGGATTAATACCATGTAAAATTAGTGGGCTGAATCCTATAACAAACGCAATGATGAACACCATTATGGCAAAATAAAGTGGATTAAGACTGATTTTAATATTTTTACTAAGTGAAACATTAACATTCTTAAATTTCTTTAAACCGGGCATTGAACCAATGTCTGTTGCACCATAACCTGCAGGTCGTTTAGAAAGAATACTTCTTCCTAGATAATAAACTGAAACGGGTAATGTAATATTATAAATCAACGCAATATATGCTGCAGTGAGTAATGGGCTATCACCTCCATTAAGAAAACTTACAACTAGTGGTAAGATGACTAAACCTAATATTGGTAAAATGATTCCAAGCATATGTAGCATGGTCATAGGAGATTTTAACGAATGGGCATAATGTAACATGTTTTCATAAGTTCCATTGAGAATAACATCTAATGATTTGTCTAAAAGTGATAATCTTCTATCTTCTGAAGGTTCGAAAAGAGATGCTTCAATTAAATGAAATGATTCAACAAACTCTTTATCCCATTCTTTCCAATGTTCAAGGTAATCATTTGCAGAATCTCTTATAGAACTAAACCTTTGCGTTTCTACATCCCAAAGGATTTTTCTAAAATCTAATGATAACGGTGCTTCTAAATGGTCTGCTGAAAATTCTATTGCTCTTTCAATATTTGAAGTGTGACGCATATATGTAACCATATAGAACACTGCTTGTACCATCTGATTACTTGCTTTCATTCTCCAAGTATTAGCCATAAAAGATGGAAGTTTTTGTAGCGCAGGAATCATTGCTAAGCCTGCAAACAAAAAGAAAATTACAAAAAACATTTTTTTAAAAAGAGCAAATGAAACTAGTGCTCCGAAAAACATTACTACAAAAGGTAGAATAAACGAAAATGCTGAAACTCCTGCAGGAGTAACGTTAAGATGTGCAGCTTCAAGATCTCTAATTAGTTTTGCTGACTTTTTTGTATCTGTTTTAAGCTTAAGTAGTTTTTCAGAAAAATTGCATGCTTTTTCATACAATGAATAGTGATTTGGATACAATTCTTTCTTAAATTCATGATATTCTCTTGAGGATACTTTAGGTGAGACAGTTGGATTTTCACCAAACTCTTCTTTAATTTTTTCCTTGTACTTTCTAATTAATTCTTGATGTTCATCTAGATCCATCTATACACCTAAGAGAATGAGTACTTTGTTGTTTAAAAAGATAGCGGGTTATACTAATGCTGTTTTAAACATTTTTTCATAGGCAGTAATGAAAATCAACAGTCTTTTCATAATATACATGATTTTATCATCATCTGGAATATGTGTTCTAACTTCCATTAATCTCCCTTCTTCAATTTCAAAAAGATGTTCTGCTTTATGGATTTGTCTCTTAGCTTTAGCAAAAGTATTGTGGGCTTTTTTCAACAATCTTTTTTCAACTGCTGATTCCTTTCCAATTTCTAAACGATGACTTACAAGCCATGCTGGTTTTTGTTTTGCTTCGGCTTGTTCTTGTGCAATAATATGGAGTTCTACATCTTCAATTTCTTCTAACATTTCTCTTAATTCCACAAATAGGTCAGTTAATTCGCTAATCAGATTAAAGAACTCATCGTGTTCTTGATGTTCAAAAAATAAATGTGTTAAAACATTATCTAATGCAGTTAACTTTACTGTAAATTCGTGTGCAGCAACAACAAGATTTCTTCTAGCATCAACGTGCTCATTAATATCTCCTAACACTTGTTCGGCTTCTTCCGCTAAATGTCCAGTCAATACCATTCTATTTTATCCCACATACTTAACAAAATCAATTTTAGGATTAAATCCAGTTTCATTATGTCTTTTTTCAATTTCATCTGCTGCTGTTCCCATTGCACTCAAATATGCTTCTTCTGAAAATGATCTCGGGCCCATAACTGTAAAAAGTTTATTTTTAACGATAACAACTTTGCGATGATCAACATCACTTAAATGGATATCACCAATATGTACTTTATCATTATTCTTAAACGGTTTTACATGCATTATTGGAGGACCTCTTTCTGCTGCAATTTCAACACAATAAAGTTTTGCATCTTCACATTCAAAATAATGAGGTGGTTGTTCTCCGTCAACATCTTTAAAGAATCCTCTTTTTTCTGCTTCATGGATAAGGCCTGATGAAAATCTAGCCATTTTAATAAACTTTTCAGGAGGTTTAATTGGTTGTTCATTACCTTCATAAAAATTTACTCTAAGAATAGAATTATCGTTTGAACTACCACTATAAAATTCAAGACCACAAAAAGAAAATAAATTATCAGTAATCTCTTCTAACAAATCAGTATTATCTGCAACGTAATTTATCTCTGGTTTCATTCTAACTTCCTCTTCTTAGCAGCTTTCTTTAACCATTCAGTAAACTTAAACAGAATTTGTTGATTATCTAACTTACCTGTTTGATCTTTAACTTTATCAATAATTAAATGGAACACATCGTTGGCTTGAACAACAAACTTTGCTTCTAACAAATCGTGATCTTTATACTCTATGGCAATATCAACAATGGCTTGTTTCATATCTGCACGTAACTGAATATTGTTCCAAATTGCGTCCCAATCTCCAGCAAACTCTTTAACTCTACCTGCCATACGTTTTAAGATAACAGAATTACCATTCTTTAATTCATCAGTAATTTCTAACTGGTCCGTTTTAGAATTGTACACCATTAAATCGACAAAAGCATGTTCTTGCAGTGGATCGTTTTCCCATTCTTTTCTCACTTCTGTTATTTTTAGTACTCTTTTGAATTTTTTAAGTCCAGAAATTACTGGGTTAGTTACTACAATAATGTCAATGGCTTTAAACGATGTTTTAGGGACACCAATATCATTTACAACTCTATCATAAACCCCATAAGGTGAGTCAGCGTGAATTGTTCCTGCAACTACATTTGCTGCTGCACCTACACGCATAGCTTCAAACAAAGCTATAGCTTCTGTGTTATGAAGCAATATTCCACCAAATCCACCAATAAATCTTTCTGTTGATTTAACATTCAAATCATAAACAAATTCTGGTTTTTTCAATTTAATAATTTCAATAGATTTTACTTTATCAATAAAAAATTCTCCGTGAGCAAATTCATATATTTCATCACTGCATTTTGGAACTTCTTCAGTTATTTTCTTCAAATAATCTTTTGAACAACATTTAGTTTTTCTTAAATGCCGATATTTTCTTGGCAGTTTAAGATGTTTTTCTAATTCCTGAGGATCAAAACAAACAGAATTATCTTTACTGTGAGAAAATGATTTGGTGTGAATAGTAGGATTTTTATGTGTGAACCCTATTTCTTTCAGAAATATTTCAACATACTCTCTTTTTTTAATTTCAGTGGTATAACATCTCTTCCCACTTTCCAATGGACGGCTATGAAACCTACAAACTATTCCAAATGATAAAAGAGCATAACTAACATCTTCAACAAGTTTTTTTGACGTTGAAAAATATCTTACCATGTTTCCTGCTCGTTTTGTTACAGATATTGATCCATCTCCACTATACATTCCTCTTAATAGATTACAAATCTTTCTTTTTGATAATCCATACACAAAATCAGGCATTCTTTTGTATAAAGATGTTTTTCCACAATTCCAATAATCAAACAAATCAACCAATGGTTTACATGTAATAAACATTTGTGTGGAAGTTCCGAGTCCTGTTACTTTTCTTTTGTATATTTTAAACCCAAATTCTTTTTTGCAAATTCTGGTTACATCTTCAATAATTTTGGGTTTTGAATTGGTTATTTGAATTTTTTTGCCATCATTATTACCCTCAGCAAGATAATAACCAATTAACCTCATTATGTTTTCATTAATAGGGAATCTAGCAGGTAAACTTAATGATGTCCCTTTCTTAACTTTAAGATCATCAATGTCGTACTTAATCCTGGTTTCTTTCATTAATCTCATGAACTTCTTGATAGGGATTCTTGATACTTGCCCTTTTGGTCTCAAGTACATGTAAATATCAGAAATATCACAAATCTTAGTAACTTTTCTCCATCCAACTTTGCTAATAGCTTTACGAATGTATGGTTCGGCACCTTCTACACGGTAATTGTCTTTAAAAATTTCTAATAGATTAATAGAATCAATATCGTTATATCCGGAAGGGATTTTTGCAGGAATGATTATAGGATCGCCTTCTTTTAGTTGATCAGTATTAATAGCGGCAATTTTGAAGTTAACATGTGTAAATACACTGTGATCAGGAGTTACTACAACTTCACGACCACTTTTCGTAGTAAGTTTGATTAATTGACTACGTTTAGGGTGTTTAACAAAGCCAGTAAGTTTTTGTAGTTTCATTTTTTGTTCTCCATCCAATGTTGGGACAAAAAATGAACGCAAAGACTTATTTTCAAGGCTATTGATAGGCACCCGTTTAGTTAATCCATTTTCAACAACAACAACTTCCTGGTCCCCTCTTAAAGAACTTCTAACTTCTCCTACAAACAGTGCTGAATCTCCCAAACGTAACGTTGATCTTATTCCCACTGATGCTTCAACTTCTGAACCTGGTGCTGCAAGTGCAGAAGCAACTTTTAATGATTCAATATTATATCCTAGCGCTCTTAATGATTCTTGTGGGAGTTCAAATGTATCTTCTACCGTAATGATTCTATACTTCCGCATGACTTCTACTAAAAACGAACCCAGTAACGAAGTTTTTCCAGAACTTCTTGTTCCTGCAACCAAGATTGTTGCATTATTATCTATTAAAAAACTTAACAAGCCAGCAGCTAAAGTATTCATATAACGAATGTTTGATTGCATATATAACGGAAATGTCCATGGAAAGTCTCTATGTCTTCTAAAAGAAAATGCTAGTCCAGAAGGGTTTAACGGTGCAGTAATTGCTGCAACCCTTGAACTGAACCCTTCAACTTTTAATTCTGTATCAAGGATTGGATTTGCTTCATCAAACGGCCGGCCGGAAATTAATCTTAACTTTGTTGCCCATGATTCAACTTCTAGATGTGTTGGATAAATGTTAGTATCACAATCACCATAATCTTGATGAACAATAAAAATAGGTAATTCTCCATTAGGTGAATTAATATTTACATCTTGAACTTTTGGATCTGAAAGAAGTAGTTCTATCAAACCGAAACCAACTGTATATCTTAACAGTGCTTGGGCAAGTTCGTTAACTTTATTATCTGAAAAATGTTTTTGTTTTTGTTTTAAAAGATCATTTATTAGGTCTTTACCAATTGAAAGAAACACTTCACGCATTCTTTGTGGATCGACAAACTCTTCCCTAGTAGGTTTGTGTTCGGACATAATACGTTTTGCATCATCTAACAAAGCATATTCTTCTTCAGTGAAATTAAATTCCGGTGGAGTTAAATGGTAAAGAATTTTAATATCTTCATCAAAACTAAAAATGTTTACATGGCACTTATCTTTTTCAATTTCAAACGAATAACTTTCTTCCAAATTACCATCAGGGAAAGCAGTTAACAATTTAGTATGCATAAAATCTGGCCTAGTAGAAGGATGAAATGCATATTGGTAAATTAGTCTATCTCCTACTTTATACTCTTTAGTATGGGGCATTAAGATTTTAATAAGTTGTAACTGTTCAATTTCTTGAATTGCTGCAGCTAAAACTTGCACAAATAATTGTTGGCTATGTTGATGTTGCGGATCGATAAGGTTACTAAGTTTTATTTTTTCTCTTCTTTCTAATCTTTTAAGTTCTACATATGCTGCTAACGGATCTTCTTTCAACTTTTTTGCAAGTATACGTTGAAACTCTGCAAATGCGCCCCTAATATATCTTTCATGTTGCGGATCGGTAACTAATTGTGAATAATTAAATCTTTCATCTTGTGTGAGTTTTTTGTAAACTATAGCTAATTGATTAAGTAACATAGTTTGAGTATAGTCATATTCATATTCTCTTAATTGGGTAAGGATGATTAATGTTATTCCACTATTACTTAACAGTGCATCTACAGTTTTTGCCATGCAAATGGAATTATATTCCACTGAAGGTGGAAATGAACAGTTCTCTAAAGATATCTTAAGAATTTTATGTTCTCCTTCATGGAACGTTTCGTACTCAAAACAAGCTTTCTTACTCACCATCTTTTATTGGTAGGAGGCGATAATGGTTTATAAGTATTTTCTTGGTGGAGACTCTGTCAGGAAAATAATGGTGATGTATACTAGGGCACGGCACGATTATGTGCTCACCGCACATGTGCCTCTATTGGCGCTAGTATACAATTGATAATTTTCCTAACGATTATTTTCCTAACAAAACTTGGTGGAGTAGTAAAGAAAACGTTATAAGGGATTGGTTTTTACTTTGTTTTATGTTTACGGTGATAGATATAGAAACTACTGGATTATCTAAAAATTATCATAAAATTACAGAAATTGCTGCTGCTCGTGTTAAAAATGGAAAAATTGTTGATTCTTTTCAGAGTTTAGTTAATCCTGAAGTAAAAATTCCATCTTTTATAACCAAGTTAACGGGAATAGATAATGAGATGGTTGAAGATTCTCCAAAAATTAGTAGAGTGTTACCATCTTTTAAAGATT
Organism: Candidatus Woesearchaeota archaeon; assembly: GCA_018657475.1. GTDB lineage: Archaea > Nanobdellota > Nanobdellia > Woesearchaeales > GW2011-AR9 > JABHXC01. The sequence continues at coordinate 12,445 of JABHXC010000008.1, read as the reverse complement.
TTTTAGGTCAAGATATTTTTGTTGCTCATAATGCTACATTTGATTTTGGTTTTCTTGAACACAATTTGAATGTGCACCATGATCATCAGTTGTTAAATGATCGGTTATGTACTAGGAAATTAGCAAACAGAATATTTCCGTCATTACCTAGAAAAAGGTTACAGGATTTATGTTTACATTTAGATGTTAAAAATACGCAAGCTCACAGAGCAATGGGGGACGTTTTAGCCACAGTTAAAGTGTTTAATCATATGACTGATATCTTAAACTCTAAAGGGATTAGTGAAATTAAAGACGTATTAAAGTTTGAAAGGTCTTCTTGTAGAGATTGTAGGTTGTGAATAGGATAATTTATTATGACTTTTTCTCTATTTCTTTGCTAACTAATTTTGCTTCTACTTTATTTCTTGCAGTAGTTTCAACATACAATCTGCAACCGAAATCTCCACTAGAATAAACCATTAAAATTGTCCAAGAGTTTGCTTTTTGCCCATTAGGCATAGTGTCATTTGGTTGATAAATTGCTTTAATTTCAGAACCGTTTGTTGATTCTGACCATGAAGGATTAATAGAGTTAATAGTTTTAATTTGGGCTATTTTTTCTAAAAATGGCTTATATCCTTTTGAACGATGATGTTCTTTAGTGCCAAATCGTATTTTAGTTTTGGGAGGTGTGTTAGAGGTTGGTATTTGTGCATAAATTACTGGTGCCAAGATGTCATTAATTGTTTCTGGTTCTAATGTGCCAAGACCAAGAATATAACCTTGTGTTTCTTCTGGTAGTTGATACAGTAAATTAAAACGTCTCTTACTTAACCCATTTGCAATTAATTCTGCTTTATTTACTCGTTTAACTTCGGTTTCAACTTTTTCTTCAAGCATAAGGTTTGATTGAATTAATTCTTCTTCTTGGTTGTTAAGATGAATAATGGTTTGTTCTTGTTGATCGATTTTATCTTTTAGTTGTGTTGTTGCCTGTTGATATTTTTCTTCAGCTTGCTCAATTCTTTTTCTAATTTCTTCTTTAGATTCTTGGTCAGAATTTTTTAGTTGAGAATTAAGATTTTTTACTTTGGACCTTAAAGATTCTTTTTCTTGTTCATAGTGGTTTAAATCACTCTTTAATTCTGCTATTTGTTCTGTTAAAGCTTCAATATCTGCTTTTTTTTGAGTAATGAAACCTTCTTGGTCAGTTTTTAGTGCGTTATCAAAATGTTTGTAGCTTGAGATATGGATACAATCTTCTTCAGAAGAATTTCTGAAATCTAAACAAGTACAACTATAATTTTCTCCATTGATCTTTGGCCAAATAATTCTTTCTTTAATAGTTTCAATTAATTCTTGATCAAGAATTGTTTCTAATTCGGTTGCTAAGTCAAGATGGCCGCAAGTGTATTCTTCACATTTTTGACAATCAGAATCTGGTGTTACCGTAACTCTTTGTCCTGCTTTCCATAATTTACCAGTAACTTTGTTTTTATCACTAACAATGTACCATTTAGAACCATCATTATTTTGTCCGTGGCCAATAACATTTCTTAAATCGTCCATATCTCTGGAATTTATTGTTTATTTTAAATAATTTGGGGTTAACTACTCCATAATACTCACATAAGTTTATTAGCGTGTTTTTATTTATGACGAGGATGGTTACGCCCCCTACTGCACAAGTTTCTGTTGTAAATCAACAGTTGTATCTTTGGGTTAAAGGATTAGAAACTAAATGATCTCAAAATAGAGTTTATATCTCCATAATAATTAAATACAATTATTGGACTAGAAAATATATGGATGATGATTTTGAGAGTAAAATAGAAAGTTTTAACGTTCTTCAAAGAAATTTAAGAGAAATCAATATCGTTTCAAGTCAAGCTCTTGGTTTTGGTGTAGAGTTAACAAATGCAGTTATACTTCAAGATGATCCTCACCCTTATTCTGGTGGGCGTCAAGGAGATGTTCGGTATCAGAGACTTCATTGTCCTCAATTTTTGTCAGATTTTTGGAGAGGGGTTAAAGTTCCTAATCTAGAAACAGTTGATCAAATTGTTGGTCTTTTTGCAGAAAGATTGAGAATAGATGGAAAATCTGCAGAAAAGGTTGTTGCAGGAAGAGGTATTGATAAAAGATTTGAAGGACTTTATGCTTCTTGGGAATGTGATGATTCTTCGTCTGAACACGTTGTTGCTATGATGACGGCAGGAATACAAAATCATGGTGAGTTATATGTTGTTCATGGTCCTCTTGATGATTTTCTTTCCGAGAGTGTTATTGGTAGGGTGGCTCGAGGAGATGAGTCTTATAGTGGTAGAAAACTTACTGTTGTTCAAGAGAATCCATTGTTTCAAACATTTGGTGAGACATACAAAATGGCTCAAAAATCTGGAATTATTCAAGAGAATAGATAAGTAATTTTAAGAAATTATACCTTGAATAAATTATTTTGGTTTTCTAAATTTAAAAAATCTTGTTTTTAATATTTGCCGCCATTTGCCATTACAACTTTGAGATAATCTAAGCCAACAGCAAAAAGTGCACTTGCTCTTTCAAGAGTATAAATGTTGTGAGCTTGATATTCAAATGAATGAGGGTTTAAAATCATTGATGTAGAACCAGATCCATTAAAATCAATACACCACAAACCTCTATTTTTATCCCATTCTGTTGTTATTAATTCTCCAAGTTTGTCACTCATTGTTTTAACTTTTTCATCAATAAAAGGTTGAAAATCTTTCTGTCTAATATTAGGAAGAATATCGTAGTAGTTAGATGGTAGAACTAGTTTGGGTACAACTAAACCTTCTACAGTTATTCCAATACTGGGTAGGTTAGAAAGTCTCATAGTAAAAATTTTATGTTTGAGATTAAAAATATTGTGTAAAAAGAAAATAATCTTTTAATTATCGAATGATTAATTTTGAACATGTTAACATTCTAGTAATTCAACTTAACACTACTCCATAATACTCACATAAGTTTATTAGCGTGTTTTTATTTATGACGAGGATGGTTACGCCCCCTACTGCACAAGTTTCTGTTGTAAATCAACAGTTGTATCTTTGGGTTAAAGGATTAGAAACTAAAGTTAACAATCTTTTACAGGAAGTGGGAGTATTAAAAGATGATCTTCTTGAAAAAAATGATCAACTTAGAAAAGAAGTAAAAGTATTAACTGATGATTTTTTTGAAATGAAACATGCGCAAACAAAAACTTTACAGAAGATGGACATTATCATAAAAGAATTAAAACAAACTGCTGGATCAGAAGAGGTACAAGTGTTAAAAAAATATGTTGATTTATGGAACCCATTACATTTTGCAACACAACAAGACGTTGCAAGAATTGTTGAACAACAATTGCATGGGAAAAAAGAAACACATAAATACATAAAAAAACACATAGGATAACAATGGCATTATTTCAACAAGGAAAAGACCCACATGCAGCTGTTAAACAGTTAAGGCAACAAGGGTTAACGGACACATTAATAATGGAAGAATTAACTAAACAAGGTTTTAAACCGGATCAGGTTCATGCAGCAATAACTTCTTTAGATGGTGCTAATATGCCCGCTCCTGAAGCTGCACCTAGTTTTCCACCGCCAGGTTTTCCAACTGCACAAAATGCGCATCCTGATGAAATGTATGGCCGAATTGAGGAAATTGCTGGCACGATGATTGACCAGAAGTGGGATGAGATGTTACGGGAAGTGCAAAAAATAATTGCATGGAAAGAACGTGTTGAATCTCAACAGAAAAGGTTACAAATGGAAGTTGAAAAATTGAAAGAGGATTTTAAAACATTACATCATGGTGTTTTAGGAAAATTAGAAGATTATGATCACAGAATGCAAGATGTTGGAACTGAACTGAAAGCTGTAGGTAAAGTATTCAAAGATGTTGTACCTGAATTTGTTGATAATGTTAAAATATTATCCAGCATGGCTGGAAAAAGAAAATAATTCTACATTAAATTGATCTTTTTGCTGCTTGGTAGGCAGCTTTAGTAACTGCACGAGATGTATAATCTTTGGTTAGTCTGTCTGTGACTCTTTTGGTTAAACTTTTAACTCCGGAGTATTCTGAAATAACTTCTTTTGCAACGTTGGGTCTAATGGCAAAATAAAGGTCAAACACTTCTGTGTTTCTATCTGTTCCCATATGTGCAAGAAGTTGGTTTGCTCTTCTAGTTCTGTGTTCTGAAGTAATTTGATTGTATGCTGTTTGTACAGCTTCTTCACCATGAGTTCCATTGAATTCGAATTTTTTAATTCTATCTGTAATATCTTTATTTTGCATTTTAAAATAATACACTCTCTAATATTTAACTTTATCTAGACTACAGAAAATCAATTAACTTTTACCTTTTGGAATACTTTCGGCACTTAACAGGGCTATAGCAAATATTCCAATAACAAACATAATAATTAAACCTAACACTTTAGGATTTGTAAATGTACTAAAGATATTTTTCTCAAAGTCTGCACTTGCTACACTACCATCATCCACAACGGGGGTGTCTGAATCTTGAAATGAAACATCAGTGAACTGTTGTCCTAAAACTTGGCCAAGTGAAATTGCAAAGATTGCCATTCCTACTCCAATAATTGTCCAGACAATTGCTTTATCATTTTGCATAGTTGTGCGAATGTGTTCTTCTTTTGCTCCAAAGATTTGAAACAAAATAAGCAATAAAATGAAAAAGATGATTGCAATTGCAAAATAAGGTATCATTGTATTAATAACATCAACAAAGATATCAGAAATAATACTAATGAATGCTACTGCAACAGCTAAAACGCCATTAAGTGCAACACTATCTCCTAAAAATTTGAATTTATGTAGGAGTGCATAAGTGATTACCCAGACAAAAATGAAAGCGAAAACGCTACCAAAAGCGTTAGTCAATCCCACATCTAAAAAAGTTACCATTCTTTAATTTACGGTTTTTCAACCATGCTTTGTAAGTAGTCCCCAAATTTCTTTATTGGACCTGGGTCATTATTTGGTTCTTTAGTAATTAACCAGACAATACCACCAAACACTAAGATGATAATTAATAATTCAGTTAATTCTGTGGTCCACCAGGATAGTTGTGTTGAAGGACTGATCCAAAATCCTAACGCAGAACCAAAGATGTAAATTACAAAACCTAAAGATGCTAAAGCGATCCATGGAGCTATCTTTGTTGTAAAATTTGCACCAAAAACGCCCATTAACAATAAAATCATTATTGCAGCAACTGCAACCAAAGCGATACTTGGAAGAGAAGCATTTAACACTGCAACCGGATCATAACCTAGTGGATATATGCCAAGCTGATGTGGTAAAACAAAAAGTAATCCGAAAATAACTGCCAATACTACATTGTAAGCTTTTTTCTCACCTAAAATTTTACTTTTTTCTGCTACTGCATAAATAATTGTAAATACTAACAAGAATGGGAGTAAAAATTCTAAAATCCCAAAATTTGTAATAAATGAACTTAATGTGTCAACCGCTGCCATTATACTATTCCTCCTTTTTCATGAGTTGTAATCATCATTCCTTTTTTTTACTTTCCTTTTTTGGTGCTGAATCTTTTGTAATTAAATACATAAATCCAATTATTACTATCATAAAGATAATTGCTGCTACCCACTCTGTTTCAATATTCACAAAGAAAAATGCAATATATTGTAACCAATTTAAAGCATTTAAGAAAATAACAACAATACCGATGAACATAAAGATCATAAAGAATTTTACCCAGTTTTCGTGGTCGGCTAATGTGAACTCTTCACTACCAAAAAAAGATCCTACCAACAATAAAAAACTAATCGCTAAAATAACTAATAACACAACATTAGCAATAACTTCATTGAGTATAGAAACTAACTGTGTTGAAGCTATAACCAAAAACGCTACACTGAATGCAACAATTGAATTAAGATTTTTCTTAGTGTAAACATTTCCATTAATTTTTTCTGTACCTAGAACTTTTGTTTTCTCTAGAATTGCAAATATTATCGTGAAGACTAATAAGAAAGGAAGAACTACATCGTACACTCCAATCTTAACCATGAATTCGCCAAAACCACTTAGCGCTGTTCCTTCAGCCATCTATTTAATTGCACCTCTTTATGGTCTCAAATGAACCAAGAAGAGTATTTAAATGTATCGTCCTATGGGAATAAGCGAAGGCTTTAAATAGAAGAACTGATTTGTTTTTTTCGTGAGAGGTGGGAAAGTAACAGGTTTACTAGTATGTTTTGTTCTAGCTACTTTGCTCTTTAGTTTTGCTGCATTTGCAACGACGGTTGATTTAGAAATTGTTGATAATCAAATAACTCCTGCAGAACGAGCTTCTTTTAGTTTAACTTTAACAAATGATAACACTACTAACAGACAAAGGTATAGTATTTATTCTTTAACTCCGACAAGAGGTTGGAGCGTTGACACTTCTCCATTAAGTGATAAAATTATTGAGTTAGGTCCAGGAAGATCTTACACAACAACAATTGTTGCTCAACCTTATGAAGAACTAACTCCTGGAATTTACACCATACCTGTAACTGTAAGCAGTGATTTAGGAGAAAATTATGATAAACTTTTGAAAGTTTATCTTAGTCCAGAAAATCCTGTTGATTATTTGCCAGCATTATCTGTAACTGTTGACATGGATGAACGTATTGATCCTACTCAACCATTATCCATTAAATTATTTGTTGAAAACAGGAATCCTTTGAATTTAACTGATTTAGGTATTCAAATACAAAGTGATATTCCTGAATTTACACAGTCAACAACTGTTTCTGTTTCTCCATTAGGGAAAAAGAGTTTTGAATTTTCTGTTTTACCAGATCCACATCAACAACCCAAAGAGTATTTCTTATTTTTTATTTTTACACATAAAGGTGAAACTGTAAAAATTGTTGAACAACGTGTTGAGATATTGCCTTTAGCTGTACCATTTACTGTTGAAGGTGCAGGATATAGAAAATTTTTGAAGTCTTTTGGAACTTACACTGTAACTAATGATGGTAACACTTTAAACACTCAAGAAATTGCTGTTCCTATTGGTTTTTGGAAAGGATTGTTTACCAGTGGCGAAGAATCTATCAAAAAAGTTGATGGTGTTCGTTCATTAACTTGGACTGTTGAACTTGCTCCTGGAGAATCTGTGAACTTTAACACTACTACTAATTATAGGTGGTTATTGTATGTTTTAATTGTGTTATCAGCATTTGGATTATTTTATTGGTTTGTACAAGCTCCAGTAGTTATAACAAAAAATGCTCAAACAGTATTAAGTGATTCTGAATCATTATCTGAAATTAAAGTTACTTTAGAAGTGAGAAATCGGTCTAGGAAGCCGTTAAAGCATTTGACAGTAACAGATTATGTTCCTGGAATTGCTAATGTTGACAGGAATTTAGAGTTGGGAACATTAAAACCTACGAAAGTTCAACATGGAAAAAAGAAAGGTAAAGTGGTTTGGAGTTTAGCGGAACTTGATGTCGGTGAACATAGGATTATCACTTATAAGATTAAAGCTAAACTAAACATTGTTGGTACATTTAATTTGCCACGTGCAGTTATTGAGTACAAAAAAGATAAAAACAAGAAAGGAAAGGCTTATTCTAACACATCAAGATTAACAACATAGTTTAATTATTAAAATGGATCCTAAAGACTCCATTTCCAGCAATAAAAACATTTATATATGAGCAGCTACTTTGCCAGAGTAGTCAAAAGTGAAGTAATGAGGGTGTGAAAATGAAGGATTTTTTTTTACGAATACGTGAACGTATAGCACAGCCACAAGAGGCTGAAGATGATTTTCAAGAAGTGTCAGATGAGTATGTGGAGTTGAATGCTGCGCCGACAAAAGAAGATCGAGCTAAAGTTAAAGTTAGGCCTTTTGTGATGGAAGAGTTTGAAGACATTAAAGAGATTCTTGATGTTTTAAGAGAAGGTTCAACCATAGCTTTGGTTAACATTCGTCCATTAAAAGATAAAGATTTAGTTGAGTTAAAACGGGCTGTTAGTAAGTTGCGGAAAACTTGTGAAGCAATTGACGGAGATATCGCTGGTTTTGGTGAGGATTACGTTGTAGCAGTACCTTACTTTGCACGAATTCATCGTAACTCAATTGTAGAATAATTTTTTATTTTTTTAGTAAGTTTTAAATAGCGATTTCTTATCTTAACATTATGGCAAGAACTTTTACTGTGATAATTGAACAAGGGGAAGATGGTTATCTAATTTCGGATGTAGTTGAACTTCCAGGATGTCATACCCAGGCTAAGACATATGATGAATTACTTTCTAGAACTAAAGAAGCAATAGAATTGTATCTTGAAGTGAAAGGTCTACCTTCTGAGAAAACAAAGTTTTTAAGTTTACAACAGATTGAAGTTGAGGCTTGATCTATGTCTTTAAAGCTTCCACTATTGAAAGCAAAAAAGATAATTAAAGTTCTTCAAAAGTTGGGTTTTGAACTTAAGAGACAGAAAGGTAGTCATATGTTTTTTAGCCATGGTGATGGGAGAACTACAGTTATACCTAATCACCCTACTGATGTTGTTGATAGGGGTTTATTGAATAAAATTGTAAAACATGATTTAGAGATGTCTCGTGAAGAATTTTTAAAATATGTTAAATGATGTTTTTGTTCACTTCATTACCAAATAAAAGGTAAACTTTAAATAGCGATTTCTTTCTGTTTTGATTTATTGCCGAGGTCGCATAATCTGGTATTGCGCAGGATTGCTAATCCTGTTCCTTACGGAGTTATGGGTTCAAATCAGATCTCCCAGATCTGGTAGGGGGATTCACGGTCACTCGTGTTCCCGTTCATAAGAACTGGGGGTCTATGAAAGTCCCATCCTCGGCGTTTTTATTTTTCTAATGATTGTGTATTATACAACTAATGTGTTTTTTCTTGCGTTTTTTGTTGTATTGTATATCTTGTTGTATTGTACCACCAAAAGTATTAAATAGTGGTTGTTTGTTGTACTGTATTGATGACTAAGAAAAACGTTTTAGAAGAGAATTTTCAAGAATATTTTGAACTTGCTGAGTTGGCATTACAAAAACAAAAATATAACTCAGCAACTACTCTTTTCTTTAAAGCTATTTGTGCAGGTGTTGATCTGTTTATTTTAATAAAAGAAAAGTTTGTTCCATCTTCGCATACTAAGAGGTTTAGGTTAGTACAGGATAATTATCCTGAGATTTATGAGATGCTAGATAGGGATTTCCATTCTATCAAGATAGTTATACAAAGAAGATGAATTTGGAGGCGGCAGAGTTGCTTAAAGAAGATGCTCAAAGAATTAAAAAAATGTTTGAAGAATGAACTAAAAGAAAATGATATCTTTGATATTGTTGTTTATGGTTCTATGGTAAAAGGTAAGGCTAGACCAGGTGATATTGATATTTTAGTTATATTTACTCAAGGTACTTTGAAAGAAAGATTATCAAAGTTACAAGTAATAAAGAAAAAAATTAAGTTTGATAATGTTGATGTAAAAGCTGTTCTTTGGAATGAACTTTTTGATCCAGCGTTTTTTGCTAAAACTGGTATTTTTTTGGAAGGAGTAAGTCTGAAGAATCTTAAGAAATTTTCTTTAAAAATTGGTTTTTCTGCATTTTCTTTGTTTACTTATAATCTTAAAGATAAATTACATCGTGAAAAAGTAAAGTTTAATTATGTTTTAAGTGGCCGTGGAAGTGAAGGGATTGTTAAAAAGTTAGCAGGGGAACATCTTGGTCCTGGCGTGATAAAAATTCCTATAGGATTCTCATTAGAATTTGAAGATGTTTTAACAATGCACAAGATTAATTTTAAAAAAAATAATATTTTAGTAGAGGATTGAATCACGATACTTATATAAATGAAAAAGAAATGTTAAATTGTAAAAGAGATGGTTGGTTCGCATAAAGTATGGGCTATTGTTAGTGTTGCAATAGTTGTAATTTCTTTAGGAGCATTGTTCTTTGCATTACAATCTGGAGATGGTGCTATTGCTGGACAAGCTACTTATACTGGTGGAGATAGGATGTTTATTACTCCTACCTTAGTGAAAACAGGTGAGACTACAACAGTTAATTTTATGATTGCGCCAAGATTGCGTACATTAATAAAAGAAAGTTTTCCTAGAAAAAAAATTGAAGAATGTTATGGTAAAGTAATTAATCCCACTTGTAAAATTGTGTGGTATGAAACAAATGTTCAACTTAAAGTTTACAAAGAATCGGATCCTACTACCGCTATAAATGTTGGTTATTATAATCATGAAGTTAATTCTTTTGTTAGAAGAACTATTAATGGTTATGATGGATTTGTCGTGGCGTCATGGGAAACAGAATTTTCTTCTAGTGAAAAATATTTTTTTACAATCGAACCTCGAAGAGTGAGAGAAGCAGGAGATGGGGCTAGTATTACATTCCCTGATACATTTAAATCTTCAACTTTTGAGATTGAATTAGATCCAATTCCTAGCAAAGGTATAATTGGAGAAGCGCCTTTAGAAATAATTGGTGATATAGTTATTAGGGACTCTCTACCTTCTACTTTAGTTCTTCCAGATGTTCCAACAACTGATAATTTGGATACTGATTTGGATAATGAAAAAATAAATATTATTGCTTCTAAAAATTCTCCTGCTGGTTCTACTTGTAGTAGTAGTGATCAATGTGCCTCTAAACTTTGTCTTCCAGGTACAAATGGTAAAATTTGTACTGTAAGAGGGGATGGTGGTCCTTGTGATCAACAAATCTCTACCTCTTGTGCTTCTGGTGTTTGTAGTCGTGATTGGACTGATGAGGATTTTGAAGATTATTCTTGTGTAGGGCGAGCAGATTTAGGTGGCCCTTGTATGATTGATAGTCATTGTGAGAGTGGTGAATGTAATAGTGATAATACTTGTGTTGATGTTGATTCTGATGGTGATGGTGTTTATGATTCTTCAGATAATTGTCCTTTAATTGCAAATAATGATCAAGCTGATACTGATGGTGATGGTATGGGTGATGCTTGCGATAAAGATGATGATAATGATGGTGATCTTGATAGTCGTGATAATTGCCCTTTAATTCCAAATGCTGATCAAGAGGATACTGATATTGATGGAAAAGGCAATGCCTGTGATTTGGATGATGACAATGATTTTTATCTTGATACTCGGGATAATTGCCCTTTAGATGCAAATGCTGATCAATTAGATGGTGATGAAGATGGAATCGGGGATGCTTGTGATGGCGTAGATAATTCAACTCCAGATCTGTTAGAAGATGTTACTCTTGAGGATCTTCGATCTCTTTGGATAAATGTTGGTAAAGATCTAATAAAATTTAATGAAGAAATCCAGAAAATAGTAGGTGCTTTGGATGGTTGAAAAAATAAAACAATCACTGGATGAAGAACATAAAAAGAAAGTTAAAGTTATTTTAGTAATTACTGTGTTGTCATTACTAATTTTATCATTATTTTTAATTTTTGGTTCAAGGTCCTTTGTTGGACAAGCTATTGGATTTGAAAATTATAATCTAGTTACTGATGAAGGCTATGCTGGAATTCCCCCATTAGGAGAAGAATATTTATTGAATAAAGGTGATGATTTGATTGTTCCTGTATTAGTGAATGTTGGTGATAAAGTGGGGAACGTTTTTAGTTTTGTTTTAGATTATGATCAAAATATGTTGGGATATGTTAATGCACAGTTCATTAATGATAAAATCTCAATAGTGGAATTGGATTATTCTGTTCCTGGGAAAATTGTTGTTGCCGGAACTGCAACTCCTCCAAATACATTTCAGTCAGCAATGAATGGAGATCATATTGTAGGGCTGATCGGTTTAAATTTTAATGTTATTGCTGAAACTGGAATTACGGAAATTAGTTTTGATCCTTTTAATGTTTTAGACAGTGCTGGAACTGATTTTGCAATTGCTCATGGTGCTGAGTATAGAATTGGGAATGAACTATTACCTGATACTACTGAAGAGATTTGTACTGATGGTGTTGATAACGATGCAGATGGTTTAGTTGATTTTGCAGATACTGATGATTGTTTAAGGTTAGCTCCTGCTGACGGGTGTGGTAATTTTGATGGTGATGATTATATAACTCTAGAAGATGCTAAGTTAATATTTAGTTTGGTTTTAGATAACGAATATAACATTGATGCTGATATTAATGGTGATGGTGAGAGTAATGTTTTAGATGCAAATCAGTTAGCGTTATTTATTGAAAGTGGTGAAGGTCTTAATTGTTTAGATATTACTGATAAAGATGGTGATGGTGTTAACGTTGCTGATGATTGTGATGACAATGATGCTGATGTTAATCCTAGTGCTTTAGAAGTTTGTGATGAAGTTGACAATGATTGTAATGGTGAAGTGGATGAAGGGAATGTTTGTGTTCTTGAAGAAACTGGGTTATTAGGAGATGTGGATGGGG
>JABHXC010000068.1 GCA_018657475.1 Candidatus Woesearchaeota archaeon | reverse complement strand
GTAGATATAGAGAATTTTGGCAATGTGATGCTGATATTATAGGTACATCTTCACAATTAGCTGATGCTGAATGTCTTGCGGTTGTATCTGAAGTTTTTAATAAATTAGATTTAGAAGTTGTAATTAAAGTTAATAACAGAAAATTGCTTACAGGAATTCTTAGTCAAGCAGGTATTAAAAAACAAGAAGAAGCAATAATTGCAATAGATAAATTGGGAAAAATCGGACAAACTGGGGTTGCTAAAGAATTAAATGAAAGAGGTTACTCAAAAAAACAAATTGATTCAGTTTTTACTTTAATTAAAGAAAATGTTTCGTTATCAACTCTAAAAAAGCAAGTAACTGATCCTATTGGAAAAGAAGGGTTAGATGAACTGCAAGAACTCTTTAATTATCTTAAACAACTTAAGATAGAATCTGTGAAATTTGATGTATCTCTTGCAAGAGGTTTAGCTTATTACACTGGAACTGTTTTTGAAGTATTTCTTAAGAAAGGAAAAGTAACATCTTCTTTAGCAGGTGGTGGAAGATATGACAACATGATTGGTAATTTTATGGGTGGTGGAAGACAAGTGCCAGCTGTTGGATTATCATTTGGTTTAGAACCTATTGCTGATACACTACAATTACAAGAAAAAACTGTTAATGTAGGATCACAAGTTTATATTGTTCCTATTAAAACAATCTCTGGGTCATTACAAATAGCAAGACAATTGCGTGAAGCTGGAATTACAACTTCATTTTCAATTGGCAAGAAAGGAGTTACTAAAAATTTACAATATGCTAATGCTTTAGGAATTCCTTATGTTATAATACTTGGACCAGAAGAAGTAAAGAAGAATAAAGTTCTCTTAAGAAATATGAAGACCGGTGAGGAATCTTTGTTAACATTAAAACAAGTTATTAAAAAATTAACATGAAAGCAAGCACACTAAAACTAATTGGATACATAGTATTACTTTTAGTAATACTTAATCTAATTCTTTTTGCTTTTGTTGTTACAAACTGGATAGTCTTTTGGATAGTTATAGCTATTGCGTTTATTTTTGTTAAATGGGGCTTACCAAAATTGAAAGAAAAAGTAAAATGATCTTTTTAAGCTGCTTTTCTAAAATCTGATCTATTTTCTTCAATAATTGCTATGATTCTTTTTAGTGTAGCTTTTAATAAATCATTACCTTCTATTAATTTTGGAATTATTTTTTTAATTAGGTAATCTTGCATTTTTTTAAAATCTCCATCAAATGCTTTTAATGCCCCTTTAATTGCCATTAATTGGTTCCTAAAAGTCCACATGGCAGTATCTATTTCTTCTTTAAAAATATTTAATGGGTGGTATATAATTTGAGAAGGGAGTTTTGAATAAATATTTTTGTATAACAATTTATCTGCTTTTTCTAACTTAGAAAATGGTTTATCCTCTAAATAATCTTTTATCTTCTCAAAAGATCCTTCGTATTTTTTAATGGCTGCTTCAATCTCTACTGGAAGTTTTTCTAATGTTACCATAGCAAGAATAAGTTCATCTTTTAATTGAGTAAAGTCTAATAGTTTCTCATTAATTCTTTCTTTAATCATTTTTGTAACCTAGTAAATACAATTGGTTCATCTAACACAATAACTGAATGTTCAGCTTGTGAAACAATACCTTGTTCTTTGTCTACTAATGGTGGATGTTGTTCTAAACAACCAGAATTTACTAACTGGCGTAAAGCAAAATTGGTTTTAGCAGAACCAAACTCTCTCTCAAGCCACCTTTTAGCAAACGGTAAACCTTTATATTTTTTAATTTGTAATAACATTTTTCTTGTAATTGGATCACGGACACTGATATCTTTGACTAATGTAAATACTGTAGAGTATCCTGCTTCTTGTACTACTCCTGCTCCTGTTGAAGCAAAAGGTTCAATTGCAATAACCATCCCTTCTTGCAAAACGTTTTGATTTCCATTATCAAAGTTTGGGATTGAAGGAGAAGTATGAATTTTATAATGTCCTAGGCCGTGCCCAGAAAGATTTCTCACTGGTGAAAAGCCTGCTTCTGTTATCACTTCATGAATTTTTTTACCAATTTCTGAAAGTGAAACCCCCGGTTTTACTAGTTTTAAAGCTTCATCTAATGCTTTCTTGTTTGCTTCAATAAGGGATGAATATTTGCCAGATAAATCAACAGTTAATGCATTGTCAGCGATATAACCATCAATGTGCACACCAACATCTAATTTTATAACTTCATCTTTAAGTACAGTTTCATCACTTAATTCTGCACAAGCATGTGCTGCTACTGAATTTAGTGAAATTTGAGCAGGGAATGCAAGTTTGCCTCCCATTTCAGAAATTTTATTTTCAACACTATCAAGGATATCTTTAATTTTAGCTCCTGGTTTGATTAAAGATTTTCCATACTGTAGGCAGGTGGCAGCAATTTTTCCTGCTTGGATGTGTTTTTCTATGATATCTTGATTAATCATGATTATTCACTAATTTTTTGATTTAATAATCCTTTTCGCAAACATTTATAAACAAATCCCATAAAATATGTTTTGGACGGCCATAGGAGTGGGGTTCACCCAGATCCATTTCGAACCTGGAAGTTAAGACCACTGCCGTATCATGGTGTACTGCATTACGCGGGAAACATGGTAAGCTGTCCCTTTTTTCATATTTCTTAGTGACTAACGAACATTTATGTGAGTTACGTCGCTTCGTTTTCAAATGACGTGACATTTGCGCTAGACACATGGTAAGCTGTCCCTTTTTTTCTTTATTGCTTTTTCATAAGTGTTTTAAACTGTTTTAAGAAGCTTTTAACTATGAAAGCGGTGATTTTAGCAGCAGGTTATGCAACGAGGTTATATCCGCATACTCTTAATTTTCCAAAACCTTTACTTTCAATAGCGGGGAAACCATTGTTACAGTATATTGTTGAACAAATTACTGTTTTATCTGAAGTTGATGAAATTTATATTGTTACAAATAATAAATTTTTTCAACATTTTGTTAATTGGAAAGAAAATTTTTCTTGTAATACTTCTATAGTTATTGTTAATGATCAAACAACTTCGCCAGAGAATAGGCTTGAAGCTATTGGTGATCTTAACTTTGTTATTGAAAATCAACAAGTTGATGATGATGTTTTAGTAGTAGGTGGAGATAATCTTTTTGATGGGGGTTTAGATTATTTTCTAGATTTTTTTAATAACAAAGGTTCAACAATTCTTCTTAAAGATGTTTTAAGTAAAGAATTAGCTTCACTTTATGGGATTGTTAGTTTAAATAATGAAAACAAGATAACTTCATTTGTAGAAAAACCATCTAATCCGGAATCGACTTTAGCTTCTACTTTAATTTATGCATTAAAAAAAGAACACTTACATTTTGTAAAAAAATCTTTACTTGATGGTGCATTACGTGCAGGAGATTTTATTGCTTATCTTTCTGGAAAAGTTCCCGTGTATGGTCAAACTCTTTCGGGAGGATGGTTTGATATTGGAAATTTTGAACAGCTTAAACTTGCAGAAGAAAAATTAATGGTGGAGACAAAATGAAATTATCTATGGTTGGTACGGGTTATGTTGGTTTAACTACGGGTGCTTTATTTGCAGATAGGGGCAATCAAGTTACTTGTGTTGATACAAATTCTGATTTGGTTAAACAATTGTGTGAAGGTAATATTCACATATTTGAACCGGGTTTAGAAAATATAGTACAAAGAAATGTTTCAAATGGCAATCTAAATTTCACTACGGACATTGGATCTGCAGTTAGAGATTCAAATGTTATCTTTTTAGCTGTGGGGACTCCATCAAATGGAGATGGTTCTTTCAGTTTAGAATATTTAAAACAGGCAGCAAAAGATATTGGAAAAGAACTTAACGGAACTACTGATTTTAAAGTAGTGGTAGGAAAAAGTACGGTGCCTCAAGGAACTTCAGAAACAGTTTTAAAGATCATTAATGAAGAAGTTGAAGATGCGGTAAATTGGGCTTATGTTTCTAATCCAGAAACATTAGCTGAAGGAACTGCGGTAAAAGATTTTGAAAAACCTTCTAGGATAATTATTGGTACGGATTCTGATGAAGCTTTTTTAGTTATGAAAGAACTTTATCATCCTTTCAACATTCAACAAGATAGAATCATGAGGGGGTCCCCTGCTGACGCGGAACTTGCAAAATTGTTTTCTAATGCTGCACTTGCTACTAGGATTGCAATGGTGAACGAATTTGCTAGGATTGCTGATACAGTTCCTGGTGCAGACATGGACACAGTTAGGAAAATGGTTTGTGAGGATCCTAGAATTGGTTACCAATTTATGTTTCCAAGTCCTGGTTATGGTGGAAGTTGTTTTCCAAAAGATGTGCAAGGTTTAGTGGCTCGTGCTAAACAGGAAGGTTATGAACCTTTGTTGTTAAATAATGTTCATCGATCTAATGAATTACATAAACACTATTTAGGTGAAAAGGTATCGCAGTTACTAACAATGGATAGGCCAAAAGTTGGAGTGTGGGGCGTTACATTTAAACCAAATACAGATGATATGCGTGAAGCGGCATCAATACCAATTATAACAGGATTGATTAATAGGGGAGTGGAGGTTATTGTTTATGATCCCCAGGATAATAAAGCGAGAGATATCTTTGGAGATAGGGTTGAGTTTGCAAAGGAGAAATATGAGGCAGTGGAAGATACGGATGCATTGATCTTGTTAACAGAATGGAAAGAATTTGATTCTCCTGATTTTAATAAACTAAGAGAAAAAATGAATGGGAATCAATTGTTTGATCTTCGTAATAGATGGTTACCTCAAGCTGCAAATAGAGTTGGTTTTAGTTACCATGGTGTCGGAAGAAATTATTCGTTAGGTAACTCAAGATGAATATTTTAGTAACTGGAGGAGCAGGTTTTATTGGATTTCATGTAGCTAAAGCGTTATTAGAACGAGGAGATTCTGTAATCATTGTGGACAATTTAAATGATTATTATGATCCACAATTAAAGAAAGATC
>JABHXC010000067.1 GCA_018657475.1 Candidatus Woesearchaeota archaeon | reverse complement strand
GGCGCATTTTGTGAGCAGGGCACGGCAACTTAGATTTTTTCTACTTAAAAAGAAAAAATTTGCCTCAGTTGGCGCTGCTCACAAAATCCGAGCGCCGTGCTCTAATACAAAAAAATAGGAGGGTTTCTACAGTGCCTCTTTCAAGCAAAAAAATTTATATAAGATCTACACTTCAAACTAATATGAAATTACCAAAACCAGGAAAAGGATTGTATTTGTGTCTCTTTGTATCATTCTTAGTGACAGTAGTACTCTATTTTTCACTGTTAATTCCATTTTTTGTCTTAGCTTATATCGGAATGTTCTTCCTACTAATTGGTGTTACAATAAGAAAACTTTTCTCCCCTCGACGGAGTAACTAAGTTTTATAAGTAACTAAACCTTCTTTGAATGTATGCCAAAACCAAAAGTATTTGTTACAAGAAATATTCCTCATCCTGCTTTACCACTTCTCAAAAAACATTGTCAAGTAAGAGTTAACCCTAAAGATACAATTTTATCAAAAAAAGAACTTCTTAAAGGAGTAAAATGGTGTGATGCTTTACTTTGTTTATTAACAGATAAAGTCGATAAAGCAGTTATTGATGCAAATCCTAATCTTAAAGTAATTTCAAACTATGCTGTGGGATATAATAATATTGATGTAAAATATGCAACAGAAAAAGGCATCCCTGTTTGTAATACTCCTTCACAACAAGTTGTTGATGCTGTTGCCGAACATGCTTTTACACTTCTTTTAGGTATTGCAAAAAGAATTCATGAAGATGAAGAGTATGTAAGAAAACATAAATGGAAAGCCTGGGCACCAAAATTATTGTTAGGAATTCAAGTAAAAGGTAAAACATTGGGTATTGTTGGTTTGGGAAGAATAGGTAAAGGTGTTGCCCAAAGAGCTCAATGTATGGGTTTAAAAATTATTTATGCTAACAGATCAAAGCAACCAAAATTTGAGAAAAAGTTTGGTGCAAAAAAAGTTTCACTTACAACTTTACTAAAAAAATCAGATTTTATCTCTTTGCATGTTCCTTTACTTCCTTCAACACATCATCTTATTGGTAAAAAAGAACTTTCAATGATGAAATCTACAGCTTATCTCATTAATACTTCAAGAGGGCCAGTTGTAAATGAGAAAGCTTTAATTCAAGCATTAAAGAAGAAAAAGATTGCAGGAGCCGGTTTAGATGTGTATGAATCAGAACCTAACGTTAATCCAAAATTAACTGCATTAAATAATGTTATTCTTACTCCACATACTGCTTCAGCAACAATAGAGGTACGTGAACAAATGTCAAAAGATGCTGCAAATAACATTCTAGCTATTTTAAAAAATAAGAAAGCACAGAAAACAGTCAATCCAGAAGTGTACTCAAAGCGCAGATTTTAGGACATTCCAGAAAAATTAATTTTTCTGTTATCTATAAAAGAAAAAAATAAAAAATTTATTCTACAGTAACACTTCCTCTTACTCCGTAACCTACTGTCCAGAAATCTTTGATTTCTTAGTACTCCCTAACAATCCGTGCGGAACTTCACATAAAGAACTAAACACAAAATCAGCTTCAAGATCCTCTTTTAGTTTTTCATACATATGTTTTTTGCCTAAGAGCACAACTTTCATACCCTTTTTCTTTGCGGCAATAACATCTGAATGTGCATCACCAATATATAAAACTTCAGATGATCGAATATTATATTTCTGTAACACATAATTAAAATTATCCACTTTACTTGTTGGTCCACCTAAAATAATGTCAAAATATTTCGCAACATTACAATGTTTAGCAATTTTCTTGACTTCTTTTTTGTTTTCCAAAGATAAAAGAAACAAGACATCAGTTTGTTCTTTTAACTCCTTGATTAAAGTTAAACATTGAAATAAAGGGCAAGTATCCATGTTTTTCATGTAATGTTTACCAAAATGTTCTGAAACTTTTTTTCTTTCTTTTTTTGTCGGCCCTCTTCCTATAAACTGAAGAAACAATTTTTCAACTTTTTGATCTCGTATAATTCCATTTCCAACTAATGCCATATAAGCTTTTTTAACTCCGCGAGAAATATTAAACTCTTCTTTGAACACAGATACCATTGCTTTGACTTTTTCTGGTTCAGACATGATTAAAGTACCATCAAAATCAAAACCAACCGCTCGGATCATATGAACCAACTTGCAACAATGATTGCTGCATAAATTAAGAATCCTAATGTGAAATAACTAACTTTACCTTTTCTACCGAATGGTATGTGGTGCCGAACAACTGTAAATAATAGTCCCCCTGTAACCAAGCCTATAAATGTTGCTTCAACAACTATCGGTATATGTTTCCAGAAAATCCCAATAATTGTTCCAAAAAGTGTTGAGCTTGCTAATAAAACTGCTTTTGAAAACTTTTGATGTCTTTTTGTAGGTAATGTGCTAACAAATGTAAATAAGATGATCGGGATAAATAACAATATTCCTTGAAATAAACTTTCTCTTAAAAATGCAACTAACACAATTCCTAATAATATATGGTAAACAAAAGAAAAAGTGTTTTCTTCTAAAGTTAGAACTTTTACCAATTCATTTTTCTTGTTATGTAAATAAATCTCTTTTTCAATTAAATGGTGAATAATAAACCCTATTGGAATAGATAAGAAAAGAAGTTTACTAATTCCTGCAGCAACTTCAGTAAATGTTGGAAATAAGTCTAACAAAACATAAGTTATAGAAATTCCCGCAGAAAATGAAAATATTTTATGGCCGTAAGATTTTTTTTTAATGTTAAGCTTATTGCTAAAGTAGTAAGTTATTCCTGCAACTACTGCAAAGAAAACAGCTAACACCTCTATCTCCATAAAGAAAAAAATAATCTTCTGCTTAATTAATCTTTTGGCAGAAGATTTATGAGAAAGAAGATTCTTTAACAGCAGAACATTCAACAAATTTGTTAATATCTTCCCTTTCTCCGTAATAAAATAGTTCAACACACTGTCCTTCTTTACAAATTACGATTTGTTGCATTACAACCACCTCAATCAATTTAGGGATTAACAACCCTAAAGATGTTTCCTTCTAGCGTTCAAACAAAATTTTGATAAAACAAAGAAAATCTTTTTAAGTTTGAAGCATAAAACTCTTTTATGGGACATATTGTAATAGCACCGGTGGGAGATAATCCCAATGCATTGTTTATTGGTATGAAAGAGTTTGCTACAGAAAAAGTCTACTTAATCACTCCTCAACAAAATTTAAAAAAAGCTCAACAATTAGAAAAAAAGCTTGAAATCTTTGCAATTCCAGTAACAATCATGCTGGTAAAAGACGGTTTGATGGAAAGTATGTTTGCTTCTTTTGGTAAAGTGGTAAGCGATAATGATCCTGACAATATCATTGTTAATGTTGCTACCGGGGATCGATTGTCAACCTGTGCTGCATTAAGTGCTGCATTTGCTAACGGTTTGAAAGCTTTTGGTATTATGGACGGTAAACCAATGTTACTTCCAATAATGAAATTATCTTATTATCATGAGTTAAGTGATAGTAAATTAACTATCCTAAAACATTTGAATGAAGAAGATTATACTTCTTTACAAAATTTAGGAAAGAAAACTAAAATGTCAACTTCATTACTTTCATATCATTTGAATGGAACTTTACGGTATAAAGGATTACTAAACTTACGTTTAGTTGAAGTTAAAGAACATAATAAACAACTACTTATTCGCCTGTCTTCTTTAGGAAAATTGTTATTAAAAGGCTATATGCCTTTATGCGATCCTAAGAAGAAATAAGCGTAGATCAACGTAACATATATAAAGGGAGATTGGTTTTTCTATACTGTACGTAAAGTGCGTATAGAAATATAAAAGGTGGTTCCTAATGGAAGAATTAGAATTTTATGACGTAAAAACAAAAGCAAAGTTTAAAGCAACAGAATACCGACTTGTTGAGAAAGAAGCAAAAGGAGTTACACGATACTTTGCTGTAGCAAAATCTTTAGCTGGTCCACACGAATGTTGGAAAATTTTAAGTAAAGTAAAAGCAGCTGAATTAATGAAAAAGTAAATTAATT
>JABHXC010000066.1 GCA_018657475.1 Candidatus Woesearchaeota archaeon | reverse complement strand
TTTGTATTAGTGCCCTGACAAAGTCGAGGCGCATTTTGTGAGCAGGGCACGGCAACTTAGATTTTTTCTACTTAAAAAGAAAAAATTTGCCTCAGTTGGCGCTGCTCACAAAATCCGAGCGCCGTGCTCTAATACAAAAAAATAGGAGGGTTTCTACAGTGCCATTTGTAGGACTAGATTTATATACTTCTTTAGGATGATTTAGTTAGTAATATTAAAGAGGTGTACAATGAAAAAGATTATCACGGTGTTTATTATTCTGTTATTTTTAGGAAGTTTGACTGTTGTTGCTGAAGAAAATCAGCAAGAATTTACTAATGGAGATGCTTATGATGAAGAATTTAACAAGATTGCTGAAGAAGATATCTATGAGGGAGTAGAAGATATTGAAATTGAAGGGGATGCAGGTTTAACACCGGATAGTGCATTTTATTTTTTAGACAAATTTATTGAAAATATTAGAGTAGGTGATAACCCGGAAAAAGCATTAGAGTATAAAGAAGAGAAGTTATTAGAATTAAAAGAAATGATTGCTTCAGGAAATTCTGAAGCAGCACAAGAAGTGTTAGAACGAGTTGAAAAGTACAATATTATTCTTAAAAAAGAAGTTTCTCCAGAATTAGATGAAAGAGTTAGAGCAAGCAGTAAAGCAACCAAAGTTATCTTAGAGAAAATTGAGTCTGAACTTGAAGGAGATGAATGGGAGGAAGTTATTGGTTCGATTAAAGATAATGTTAAAGAAGAAGATAAAATCGCATTAGCAGCCAAAATCTCTAACAGGATTGCAGGATTATGTCGAGCGTTATCAAACTTGGATCCTCTTGAATATTCTAAAGTTTGTAAAACTGATGATGACGCTCCTGAATGGAAACGAGATTTAGACAGAGAATTAACTGAAGAGCAAGCAGTAGAAGCTAGAGAATTTTTTGAAATAATGTCTGAATGTTTTGATAACCCAGCGGAATGTAGATGTGATGATATTTCTGTTAAACCATTTGCCGAACAATGTAGTATTATTGCACCATTAGCTGCTGCATGTGAATCTGGAGATGAAGATGCTTGTGAAGAAATGGAAAATGCGGGTGACCCAATTGATTTATTGCCAGATTATTTACAAGATGTAATGGAAGATATAGAAGATCGTTACGGAAATTCAAAACACGATTTGCATGTTCCACAAGAATGTGTTGAAGCAGGAGCTACAAGTAGAGAAGCATGTATGGAAGTAATGTTTAGATTAAATGCTCCTCAAGAATGTCAAGATGCTTTGGAAAGCGGAGAAATTAATCCAAGAAATGAAAATGAGGCTAGAAGAGATTGTGAGATAATCATGTTCAACTTAGAAGCTCCACAAGAATGTAAAGATGCTGGTTTAGAAGATAGGCCTTCATGTGAAAGATTAATGTTTAAACTAGATGCACCCCAAGAATGTATTGATGCAGGATTAACTGGGTCTGGAAGAGATGATCGGAAGAAGTGTGATGTAATTAGATTTAAACTAGATGCACCGCAAGAATGTTTAGATGCTGGGATTGATGGAACACATAGAGATGATTGGAAAAAGTGTGAGACCATTAAGTTCAAATTAGATTCTCCTCAAGAGTGTTTAGATGCAGGTTTGACGGGAGAAGGAAGAGATGATTGGAAAAAATGTAACAAGATTACATTCCTATTAGATTCTCCAGAAGAATGTCATCAGTTTGCCGATGAAAGAGATCCATGGAAAGCATGTCAACCTGTTCAGTTTAAGTTAGATGCTCCTCAAGAATGTTTAGATGCAGGGTTAGATGGTTCTGGTAGAGATGATTGGAAAAAATGTGAGAAAATTAAATTTCAATTAGAAGCACCTGAGGAATGTTTAGCTGCTGGTTTAGATGGATCTGGAAGAAATGATTGGAGAGAATGTGATAAAATTCGTGTTGATACTAAAGGTTCTGAAGATTATGGTGAAAGTAGAGAAGATTGTGGTTCTGACGAATTACACATTTGTGATGATAATGGTTATGATTGTAGGTGTGTAAGTAAAGAAGAGTATGATAAATCACAAGGATATGGTGATGATAATAATGGCATCGATTGTGCTGTGATTTATTGTTCAGAAGGTTCGGAATGTATTGATGGAGTAGGTTGTGTTTCTGATGGTGATTCTGATGAGGTTCAATGTGATGATTGTGCTTCACAGTGTGAAGATCGTGAAGGTCAGAGATTGAAAGGAACAGATTGTGGGCCAAACGGATGTGAATGTTATTATGAGTCAGATGAACCTGAATACGGGCCTGGAGAAGGTCCTGGTGAACCAGGAGACTATGACGATAACGGTGACGCTCCGGATGATAGTGGAAGTTCTGATTCTGGATCAGACAATATAGCTGGAGATGCGACTGATAGTGGTTCTTCAGATAGCGGAAGTTCTGACAACTCTGATTCTGAAAGTGATTCTTCTGACAGTGGAAGTAGTGATTCTTCTGATTCAGATGACAGTGGTTCATCTGATGATAGCAGTTCAGGTGGAAATGAAATCACTGGAGGGGTTGTTGGAGAATTCTTTAGCCGATTTTTCGGTTAATTTTTTTTATTTTTCTATAGTTTTTTAAAACAGCATCATTCTTGAACAAATATGGTATTATACAACACTGAATTACAGAAAGCATTGGAGAAGATTAAAGCAGAAAATGCTAAAACAGTATGTATTCAACTGCCAGATGGAATGAAACCATTAGCGAATGAAATTCAAGCAACTATTGAAAAAGAAACTTCTGCAAGAGTTTTAATTTGGTTAGGTAGTAACTTTGGTGCTTGCGATATGCCATTAGGTTTAGACAGATTAGGAGTTGACTTAGTTATTAGTTGGGGTCATAATAAATTTAGGAAGGAAGTAGGATGGTAAATATAACATTTGGAGGAAAGCGATTTTCCATGCATGTGGGGCTAAGCGAAGCGCATGCTGCACGTCTTTGGCTGATAAGCTTTGTAAAGGTTATATGGTGAAAGTATTATTTTTAGATGCACCATTTACTGGGAAAGTTGAACTTTCTCAGGATACTATCTCTTACTTAAAAGAAAAACAATATAAGAAAATTGCATTGTATGGATCTGTTCAATTCTGTAATCAGTTAGATAAAGTACATGAACAGTTAAAAGAGTTAAACATAGAGTTTATTACTTCTAAACCTAAAAGAGCACAAATTGTTTCACAATTATTAGGATGTGATAATTTTCAAGATTCTTTTAATGTTGATTTAACTGAAGTTGATGCTTACTTATACATTGGTGACGGGAAATTTCATCCATTAGCGTTAGTTTATGCCCAGAAAGATTCTTCAAAATGGAAAGAAGTAATTTGTAATGATCCAATCAGTGGACAGATGTTATTATTGGATTGGAAACATATTGAAAAAATTCTTAGAAAGTATAAAGCATCTTTAAAGAAATTTTTAACGGTTGACACTGTGGGAGTTATAGTAACAATAAAACCGGGACAGGAACAATTCAAACCAAGTTTAGTATTAGAAAAAAAGTACCCTGATAAGAAATTCTATTACTTTATTGATAATAACGTTTCATTTGATCAATTAGAAAATTTTCCATTTGTAAAAATATGGGTTAACACTGCTTGTCCCAGAGTTGGATTTGATGATCAAGAAAAGTTCTTGAAAGGTGTATTAAACATGAATGATGCATATCAAGCAGTAGAATTATTAAGTAAAGAAAGTATTTTGACTAGAGTTTAACCACAAGTTTTATAAAGTAAGATGGATCTTACCTATTATGGATATAGCAATAACTAAAATGAGTTCTAAAGGGCAAGTAGTCATCCCTAAAGAAATGAGGGAAGAGATTAATGAAGGAGATAAACTAGTGATTATAAAAAATGATCACCAATTAATTCTCAAAAAAGCGGAAGATATGGAAGAAAACTTAAAGGAAGATCTAGAGTTTGCTAAGAGAACAGAGGAAGCTTATCGTAGAATTGAAGCGGGAGAAGGCATTCAAATGGAATTCGATGAATTCATTAATGAAATGAAAAAGTGGTAAGAGCTGAGTTTACAAAGGATTTCCAAAGAAAATTTTCTAAGATCAAAGACAGTTCATTGAAAGAAAAAATAATTAAACAAATTAAGAAAATAAAAGAAAATCCAGAAATTGGTAAACCCATGAAGAATGTAAGAAAAGGTACAAGAGAGCTGTACATAAAACCGTTTAGATTATCATATGCGTTTCTGCAAGAAAAAGAGTTAGTCTATATTTTAGATTTATATCACAAGGATAAACAATGAACAGACAATGTGTTAGGGGATGGATAATTATTGCTTTTTTAGCTTTTATAGTTTCAGCTTTTTTTAACTGGTTTGTTGAATCTAAAATTTTCTTTATCATTTTGTATTTTTTAGGAACAATTACAACTACCATTTATTTTAAAGATAGAATTGGATTGGATAAACCAACAGATTATTTTATGGTATGGTTAATCTTAGCTGCTACATTATGGTTAACCATAATTTTAGTGGTTTCTCCAAGAGCATTCTTTGTAGGTGTTTTAGTGTTTATTTTTGCAATGATTGCGTTCTGGGCAAGTAAAAGTTCTTAAAGAGAAGTTGATTTCTATTATTTTATGTTAATTAATGTACAAAGATATTTAGAAGCGAATGGAATTAAGTATGTAGAGCACTGTCATCAGGCAGTGTTTACTGTTGCTGAATCTAAAGAAGTGTGTAAACATATCCCAGGAGTACATTGTAAAAATTTATTTTTAAAAGATAAGAAAAAAGATTATTTTCTTGTTATTGTTCCCACTACAAAAAGGGTTGATCTTAAATTGTTAGAAAAAGAGTTAGGAGTTAAGAAATTAGGATTTGGTTCTTCTGAAAGATTAATGGAAATATTAGGATTATTACCTGGTTCTGTATCACCATTAGGTTTAATGAATGATGAAAAACAGTTAGTAACACCAATTATTGATCAGGCAGTATGGGATGCTTCAATTGTTGGTTTCCATCCTAATGAAAATACTGCTACATTAGAATTGGATAAAGAAAACTTTCATAAGTTAAT
>JABHXC010000065.1 GCA_018657475.1 Candidatus Woesearchaeota archaeon | reverse complement strand
TAAAACAAGCTAGCTACAAAGAGGCGTTCAATGCCACATTAGATGAAGCCCATCCTAAAATAAATAAAGATACAGGGAAAAAACCATGTAATATTTGTGGAGTTTGGAGAAGATATTTACTAAACAAATTAGCTAGAGAACAAGGTGCAACAAAACTTATTACTGGTCACAACCTCGATGATGAAGCTCAGGTTATCTTAATGAACATCTTCAAAGCAAATACAAAACTTGCCGCGCACCTAGGACCAATTTCTGGAATCTCTGAACATAATCAGTTTGTACAAAGAGTAAAACCATTATATTTTTGTACAGAAAAAGAAACAAGATTATTTGCTTTGTTAAAAGGTTTTGATGTACAATTCACTGAATGTCCTAATGCGCAAGAAGGTTATAGGGCGGCAATTAGAGATGTCCTAAATGATTTTGAACAAAAATATAAAGGAACAAAACAAGGAATTATTCGATCGTTCTTATCACTTCTTCCAATACTAAAAGAACAAGCTAAAAACGCAGAAGAATGCATTAAACAGTGTGAAAAATGTGGAGAACCAGCTAACAAGACTATCTGTAATGCTTGTTCATTAATTGAGGTGCTGAATGGATAAATATGCACGACAAATAACGTTATTGAATAAAGAAAAACAAGAATTATTAAACAATTCTACTGTTGCGATTGTAGGCATCGGTGCATTAGGAACTGTTGCTGCAGAATTACTTGCGAGAGCCGGAGTTAATCTATTATTAATTGATCGAGATGTTATTGAAGAAACCAATTTGCAAAGACAATTACTTTACACAGAAAAAGATGTTGGGAAAAGTAAAGTAGAAATTGCAAAAAAAAAATTACAAGAAATTAATTCAAATATTACAATCAACACAAAAGCTATTCATCTTAACAAAAACAATCTTAATATCCTTAATGATGCAAATCTTATCCTTGATGGTACAGATAATTTACAAACAAGATTTCTAATCAATAATTATTGCAAAAAACAAAACAAACCATGGGTTTACGCTGCAGCAATAAAAACGCAAGGGTATGTTATGTCAATCTTTCCCAATGGACCATGTTTAAATTGTTTCTTAAAAGAAGTCCAACTTGAAACCTGTGCAACAGCAGGTGTTCTAAATACAATAACAACAAGTATTGCAGCATTGCAAACAACTTTAGCAATAAAAATTTTAATTAAAGAAGAAGTTGAATCAAAATTATACCATCAAAATATATGGCAACCTATACAAAAAACAATAAATATAATCAAAAATAAAGATTGTTTAACCTGTCAAGGAAAGTATATTCATAAAGAAACAACTAAAATTATCAAATTTTGTGGTAATAATAAATGGCAAATTCTTGGAAAATCACAAAATCTTAAAAAAATAGCACAAAAGTTAGAAAAATTAGGAAATATTGAGTTAAACAATTCCACAATTCACTTTAAAAATATCACTTTATTTTCCGACGGTAGAGCATTAATTCAAGCTAATTCAAAAGAAGCAGCAGAAACAGCATATTCTAAGTATATTGGGAATTAGCCTTTTATAAAGGGAACATTTAAAAAGCAATGTCCCTTTTTAAAAGAAATCAGGGGGAGTAATATGGCAAAAAAAACAGTTAAAAAGACAGCTAAGAAAACAGCTAAAAGAACTGCTAAAAAAGAAATTAAGATTGTTAATATTGTAGTTTCTACAGGATTAGAAAAAGAAATCCCATTAGAAAAAATGGCAGCTACATTGCCAAATACAGAATATAATCCAGAACAATTCCCCGGATTAGTCTTAAGAATTAAAGATCCAAAAACTTCCGCTTTAATCTTCTCTAGTGGAAAAGTTGTTTGTACTGGTGCAAGAACATTAGGAGATGTTGATAAAAGCATTTTAAGTATAATTAAAAGCCTCAAAAAGCTAGATATCCATGTTACCATTAAACCAGAGATTACTGTTCAAAATATTGTTGCTGCAGGAAGTATTGGTATGGCTCTTAATTTAAATGTGTTAGGAGTAAAGCTCCCATATACAGAATATGAACCAGAACAATTTCCTGGCCTTGTACACAAATTAAAAGGTACAAATGCTACTTTCTTGCTTTTCAGTAATGGAAAAATAGTTTGTACAGGTACAAAAACAGAAGCACAGGTTCATGAAGCTACAGATAAGCTTATTGAAAACTTGTTAAAATTGTTTAACGGATAAATTTCTATTCTTAATGTAACTAAATCTTTAAATAGAAGCAGAACCGCAAAATTCTCATAAAGTAGGGGGTTAAGCTTTTTGTAGAGGATTAAGTGAGCGTAGTGAACGCATGTCCTCTAACAGGCATGATAAAGCAGTACGGTTTATATGGAAGTTGATGAACAAATCCGTATTTTTCGGGAATTTATTGAACAAAATTATTATCCACAATTACTAGAAGCAGTTAGAAAAGGCCAAAAATTTATCCCTTTAGACTTTTCAGAACTCATCAAATTCAATAGTGAAATTTGTGAAGAAATCCTTGAATCTCCGGAAGAATTACTTAAAGCCGCAGAATTAGCCGTTAAAGAGTTTGATCTTCCAAAAAAAGTTAAGAAATTCACAGTAAGGTTTAGAAATCTCCCTTTAGCACAAAAAGTCAACATTTCTGATATTAGAAGTAAACATCTAAACAAATTCATTTCTATTGAAGGTGTTGTAAGACAAAAATCTCCTGTTCGTCCACATGTAACTGCAGCAAAATTCGAATGTCCTAGTTGTGGTAATCTGTTAACGGTTTTACAACTTGATCAGAAGTATAAAGAGCCTACACGGTGTGGTTGTGGAAGAAAAGGCAAATTTAAAGAAATTTCTAAAGAGTTAGTTGATGGACAAGGTATCGTATTAGAAGAATCACCTGATGATTTAGATGGTAGCCAACCTAAAAGATTAAACATTTTTCTTAAAGACGATTTAGTTTCACCATTATCGGAAAGAAAAAGCAGTCCAGGTTCAAAAGTTATTCTCGTAGGATGGGTTGCTGAGGTTCCAATCAATCTTAGACAAGGTGGACGTTCAACAAAATATGAATTAGTGTTAGAAGCAAATTTTATTGATCCACTGCAAGATGATCTATCAGATATTAAAATTTCAGAAAAAGAAGAGGAAGAAATTAAAAAAATAAGTCGTTCAAAAAGTGTGTTACATGACTTAGCAAAAAACATTGCACCTTCCATTTATGGCCACGATAAAATCAAAGAAGCTTTAGTTTTACAGTTAGCTGGTGGTTGTAGAAAGAAAAGACCAGATGGAATAAAAACTAGAGGAGATATGCACATTCTTCTTATTGGTGATCCAGGAGCAGGTAAATCTCAACTTTTATCAAGAATTACTAAAGTTGCACCAAAAGCAAGATTTACAAGTGGAAAGGGGGCAACTGCTGCGGGGCTTACTGCCAGTGTTGTGAAAGACGAATTTCTTGGTGGTTGGTGTTTAGAAGCGGGAACTTTAGTTTTAGCAAATCGTGGATTTGCTGTAATTGATGAAATGGACAAAATGACTAAAGAAGATAGGTCTGCATTACATGAAGCATTAGAACAACAAACAGTAAGTATTTCTAAAGCAAATATT
Source organism: Candidatus Woesearchaeota archaeon (assembly GCA_018657475.1). Taxonomy (GTDB): domain Archaea; phylum Nanobdellota; class Nanobdellia; order Woesearchaeales; family GW2011-AR9; genus JABHXC01. The sequence continues at coordinate 17,202 of JABHXC010000065.1, read as the reverse complement.
CAAGCAACGCTACAGTGTGAAACAACCGTTTTAGCTGCAGCAAATCCTAAATTTGGTAGGTTTGATCCTTATGATTTAATTGCTAATCAAATTAACTTACCCCCAACATTAATTAACCGTTTTGATTTAATTTTTCCAATTAAAGATATGCCAGGTAGAGAAAAAGATGAAAAAATGGCATCGTTCATTTTAAGCCTCCATAAAGATCCTGAGAGTGCAGTTTTTGATATTCCTACAGATTTACTTAGAAAATTTTTTGCTTATGTTAGACAAAAAGCAAATCCACAAATGAGTGATGAAGCTATTGAAGAATTAAAAGAATATTATGTAAAAATGAGAAACTCTGGAGCTTCTGATGAAGCCGGGATAAAAAGTATCCCTATTACTGCAAGACAACTAGAAGCATTGGTAAGACTTTCTGAAGCTTCTGCAAAAATAAGATTATCAAAAACTGTTGATAAAGAAGATGCAAGAAAATCGATAGAACTGATAGATTATTGTTTAAATCAAATTGCTAAAGATTCAGAAACAGGAAAAATAGATATTGATAGGTTAAGTAGTAGAATCACTGCATCACAGCGGGGAGGTATTAGTACAGTAAAAGAAATAATTTCTGCATTAGAAGAACAAACCCAAAGTAAGATCATTCCAGTAGAACAAATTGTTGAAGCTGCACAAGAAAAACAAATATCACCAGAAAAAACTGAAGAAGCATTAGAAAAATTAAGAAGATCAGGAGATATCTTTGAACCAAAAAGAGGTTTCATTCAAAAATTATAATGGCATTTAATAGATATGTTGCAAAAAAAATAAGAATAAAAGATGCACTAGAAGGAACGTTTAATCCTAGTACTGAAAAAGAAGGCAGTTCAGTCCAGTTATCGACGGGAGAACAATTTTTTAGATGTAATGTAATGGCATTAGTTTTACATAAAGAAATGATTGGTTCATTAACAAACTTACAAATAGATGATGGTAGTGGCCAAATCACAATCCGTTCTTTTGAACCAAATAAACAGATTGATAATTTACCTGTTGGAACACCTATTTTAATTATAGGAAAAATTAGAAAATATAATGAAGAAAGATATATTTCTCCAGAAATAGTTAAACCAATTTTAGCTAGTTGGTTAAAAGTACGTGCAAAAGAGTTAGAAAAAGAAAATATAATAATTGAGAATGAATCAATTGTTGAACCGGTACAAAAAAAACAAATATCTCCTGAAAAGATACAAGAAACTGTAAAAGAAGAAAAACAAGAAGACAATCAAGATTTACTTCCGGCACAAAAAGTAATAAAATTAATTTCTGAACTAGATAAAGGTGAAGGCGTATTAATGGAAGATGTAATTGAAAAATCATCTGTTGAATTCACTGAAAAAGTTTTAGAACAAATGTTAGAAAAGGGTGACATTTTTCAAATAATGCCGGGAAAAGTTAAAGTTCTCTAAATTGGAAATAATAATGGTGTAATAAAAACCTCAATTATTGCTGCAAATAATAATAATCCTAAACTAATAAAAATCAAGTTAAGTGAATCAACTAAAATTCTTCTTTCTTTTAAGTTATGTTTAATTAATGCTATAGAAATAATTCCACCTGCTAATCCAGCAACAAAATAAGCTAATATTTCAAAAAAACCATGAGTCATATATCTAAATAAACCAAATGTAGCTGCACTAAAATAAGTTGCTAGTGAAGGATTACCAATAACAGTTCCTGCATTAGAAATTTGTGATCTAATAAATCCACCCATTGCAACTGCGATAACTGATGCATTCCAAGTAAGAATAAAAATAGCCCCAGTACCGTAAACGAAAGAAAAAACCAAACAAAAAAACAATACTTTAAGATTATTGAAGAAAATATTTGAAAAAAATCCAAATTGAGTTACATTTCCTTGAACTGCCGAGTTTACATTACCTATTGCACTTTGTTGTAATGAAAAAATAATATCAGTCATTGATTGAGGTAATAATATATAAGCTAAAACTAATGCAGTAGTTATTCCAAAAAAAAGAAACATCAAGTAAACTAAAACTTTTGCATGTTCTTTTAATAATTTTGATTCACGTTTTATTTGTAGCTCTAAAGCTTCTTCTTCTTTAATTGCAGTATAAATCATTGGTAATGTTGCTATTACAATAAGAAACACCATTAATATTCCTGCAATTTCTTGAAAAACTAAGTAAGATAATAATAATGCAATAAGAGCATAGATAAAACCAGCAACAAACATTTGCCAAGGTTTTTTCTTAACTACAAATGGATTAATAATGAGCTCCAAAGCCATAACGTTACAAAAGTTAAGAGGTATTTAAACTTTTACGCAAGATGTTCGCCAACCCCTTCATTTCCTATGGAAAACATTAATTAATAAAAAAATAGATTTGTTTGTATAATTATATTGTTATATTAACATTAAATCATCTCAACAATTAATCCAATCCATCAGTTAAATGCACTCATGAAACATTTTTGCTAAACTCTTCATTTATTTATTTCTATATTGAAAATAATTATATATAATATATAATATAATTATAAATAATAATAATAATAATAATAAAACAAACAAAAAGTAAAAACAACTACAGTCTTCATGTTTCGTTACTACTTTTAGATCTTCGCATAACTATTTAAAGAAGTTCCACCAGAAATCAAGTGGGGGAAACAAATTAAGATGATGTTTAAAGAAATATATCACATTTATTGCAAATGTAATATTAATCTCCATAAGCAACAAATTAAAAATCAAACACTTCCACCAGAAATCAAGGGGTCACTATGTCTAAAATAAGCACGTTTTTTGAAAATTTTCTAAAAAAAGATTCATTATTTACAGAGAAAGAAGTTTTACTTCCTTCTTATCTTCCAGACAAAGTTTTGTATAGGGAAGAGCAAGTACAACAAGTAGCAGAAATTCTTGCACCTTCATTGCGTATGGAAAAACCATCTAATTTGTTTATTTATGGTAAAACCGGTACTGGAAAAACACTTTCTGTAAAACATGTAATAGAATCATTAAGAAATATTTCAAAAACTAATGAAATCCCATTTAGTGCAATATATGTTAATTGTAAATTAAAAAGGGTTGCAGATACAGAATATCGTCTTATTGCCCAATTGATTAAAGAAATGGGTAAAAAAATTCCAGCAACAGGGTTACCAACTGATGAAGTATATTCAATATTTTATTCATTATTAGATCAAAAAAAACAACTTGTTTTACTTGTACTTGATGAAATTGATCAATTAACAAAAAAAATAGGTGATGAAATGCTTTACAATTTAACTAGAATCAATTCTGAACTTAAACAAGCACAAATATGTTTAGTAGGAATTTCAAATAATTTAGTATTTGCAGAAGATCTTGATCCTAGGGTTAAAAGTAGTCTTTCTGAAGAAGAATTAATTTTTCCACCTTATAATGCAATCCAAATACAAGAAATTCTTAAGAGTAGAGCTAAAAGAGCATTTAAAGAAGATACAGTCTTACCTGGTGTAATAGAAAAATGTTCAGCTTATGCTGCAAGAGAACATGGTGATGTAAGAAGAGCAATAGATTTGTTACGTGTTGCAGCTGAATTAGCTGAACGAAGTGGTCAACAACAAATTTCTATTAATCATTTAGATGATGCTGAACAAAAAGTAGAAACCGATAAAATAATTCATGCGGCACTAAATCAACCAAAACAATTTCAAATGGTGTTATATACCATTTTATTAGTTTCTCCTCAAAAAAAACAATTTTTTACCGGAGAAATTTACGAAATTTACAGTAAATTGTGTAAACAACACCAGTTTAATGTATTAACCCAAAGAAGAATTTCCGATATTCTTGCTGAGTTAGATATGTTAGGAATAATTGCAGCAAAAATAATTTCAAAAGGAAGATATGGTCGAACAAGAGAAATAAGTTTAGCATTAGATCCAACAATAATTATCAAATTAAAAGAACATCTAGAAAAATCTCTTAGAGTAGAATAATCATGGAAGGAAAAGAGGCATTAATTGAAAAGTTATTTGAGAAGGGCGTTTTAGTAAATAAAGAAATGCTTGAAAGAGATGTAGATTCTTCTCTTATTAAAAAACTTGAAAATGAAGAAGATTTATTGGTGTTAAATGAAGATTATGCAAATATTATTTCAAAAGAATCAACTCTTGTTGATTGGTATGATTTAGACCATTATCGTGTTATGGCTGAACAAGATCGTGATGACGATTTGTATCAAAATCAATTACAACAAATTAGCCAGTCCACATTACAATTACCACAAAAACAACAACAAACAGTAAACAGTTTAGAAATAGAATTAGAAGATACTGGTGAATCAGAATTTACAACTGAAACAACAATGCCTTTAACCGATTCTTCTCTTTTTGTTGAAGTAACTTTATCATATATTAATACTCCAAAAAAATATGTTATAAAAGATTTTTCTCATTTCTTTCGTTCTCGTTATAATTTTATTGAAAAAATTCTTCGTCAGAGACAAGAACTTCAATCAGCAACAACAATTCATAGATTACAAGGAAAAAAAGAAAGAGAAAAAGTTGCATTTATTGGGTTAGTTCAAGATATTGCTGAGACTAGAAAAGGTAGCATGATTATGACTATTGAAGATCTTACTGGAACAATAAAAATTTTAATTTCAAAACAAAAATCAGATATGTTAAGAATAGCAAAAGATATTGTTCTTGATGAAGTAATTGGTGTTTCAGGAACTAATGGGGATGGTATTGTTTTTGTAGAAAAAATTTTTTGGCCTGACGTTCCTCCTAATCGAGAATTAAAAAAGGGTCCTAATGAAGAGTATGCTGCGTTTATTTCAGATATTCATGTTGGTTCTTCATTTTTTTTAGAAGAAGCATTTGAAAAATTTCTCAAATGGATTTCTGGAAAAACAGGTAATGAAAAACAAAGAGCTATTGCCAATAAAATAAAATATCTTTTTATTGCTGGTGATTTAGTTGATGGTGTTGGAATTTATCCTGGTCACGAAAACGAATTAAAAATAAAAAATTTAACAGACCAGTTTACTGCAATAACAAATTTATTAAAAAAAATTCCAAAAGATAAACAGATAATTATTTGTCCAGGAAATCATGATGGTGTGCATTTAGCTGAACCACAACCAATATTTTATGAATCATTTGCAGGAGAATTGTTAACTTTACCCAATGTAACAATTGTTACCAATCCTGGTAGTGTCACAATTGGAAAAACAAAAGATTTTGTTGGTTTTGATGTTTTATTATATCATGGATTCAGTTTTGATTATTATATTAGAAATGTTGAATCAATTAGGATGAATGGGGGATATCATCGTGCAGATTTAATTATGAAATTGTTATTACAAAAAAGACATCTTGCACCTTCTTTTACTTCTACTCCATATTATCCTGGCCATAAAGAAGACCCCTTACTAATAAAAAAAATTCCAGACTTTTTTCTTTCAGGTCACATTCATTATTCCTCTGTTGCAAATTATAGGAGTGTTACAATGATTAGTGGAAGTTGCTGGCAAGGTCCAACACTTTTTCAAGACAAATTAGGTCATGAACCGGAACCAGGAAGAGTCCCAGTAGTAAATTTAAAAACAAGAGAAATAAAAATTTTGAAGTTTATTTAAAATGGATATAATCGGATCAAAGAGCATTAAAAAGTACTTTACAACTATTAATGAACAAGTTAAAGAATGTTATGATCTTGCAAAAAAAGCTAGAGCAAAAGGATTAGATCCAGAAAAAGAAGTTCCAATACCTGTTGCTAAAAATATGGCAGAAAGAGTAGTTGGATTAATATCTGTTGTCACTCCACAAATTCTTAATAAAGGAATTCCAAAAAGAATTTTAGAATTAGAAGAAGAATATGGTTTGCTTGATTGGCGTGTTGGTATGATCATTGCTGTTGAAGTTGCTAAACAAAATTTTTGTGAATTTTCAACTAAAGAAGAAGCAATAGAAACAGGAATCCGTGTTGGTTTTGCTTATCTTACTTTAGGAATTGTTTCCGCACCTCTTGAAGGTTTTATTGGACTAAAAATTAAAAAAAGAATGGATGGTAAAGAATACTTCTCTTTACAATATGCTGGTCCAATTCGTGCTGCAGGAGGAACTGCATCTTCTGTTTCCGTAATTCTTTCAGATTATGTTAGGGTAAAGATGGGTTATTTTCCATGGGATCCACAAGAAAAAGAAATTTTACGTTATATCTCAGAGGTTCACGATTATCACGAACGAGTCACTAATTTACAATATCATCCAAGTGATGAAGAATTACGTCATTTAGTTTCTCATTTACCTGTAGAAGTTGATGGCGATCCTACAGAAAGAATTGAAGTTTCAAATCATAAAGATCTTCCTCGTATTGAAACAAATCTCATTCGTGGTGGAGTTTGTTTAGTTTTAGGAGAAGGTCTTTCTCAAAAAGTACCTAAGTTATGGAAAAAAGTTTCTAAATGGGGAAAAGAAGTAGGGTTAGAATGGGATTGGTTAGAAGATCAAAAGAAAGTAAAAGATAGTATTCATGCAGAAGTAAGTGACGGAAAAACTAAAGAAAACAAAACAATGGGTGTTAAAGCAAATAATACTTTTATTATGGATCTGGTTGCCGGTCGACCTATACTTACTCATCCTTTAAGAGAAGGTGGATTTAGATTAAGATATGGGCGGACAAGGGTTTCAGGATATTCAACAGCAGCTTGTCATCCAGCAACATTTATTGTGTTAGACAAATATATTGCAATTGGTACACAATTAAAAGTTGAACGTCCAGGAAAAGCAACTACTACTACTGTCTGTGATTCAATTGAAGGACCGATTGTCCGTTTAATTGATGGTTCTGTAATGCAACTAAATAATGAAGAAGAAGCAAAAAGAGTTAACAGTAAAGTTGAAGAAATACTTTTTTTAGGAGATCTTCTTTTTGATTATGGAGATTTTTCAGAAAATGGTCATCGTTTAGTTCCTGTGGGGTATTGTCCAGAATGGTGGGCATTAGAATTAAATAAAGCTATAAAAAATCTCTATGCAGAAAATTCTCTTGAAAAAGCTTCAGAGAAATTAAACATTCAAAAAAATAGGCTAAACGAATTGATTGAAACCCCTATCAGCACAGAACCAACTTGGAACGAGGCGATAATTTTAAGTCAAGAATTAAAAATACCTTTGCATCCTTCATTTACATTTTATTGGAAACTTGTTTCCGGCGAAGACGTTTTAGAACTCTGTACTTTTTTACAAGAAGGTAAAGTTAAACTTGACGAAAAAGGGATTAAAAAAATAATATTCCCACTTCTTACAGAAAAACATCATACAGCAAAAAGAATATTAGACCATCTTGGAATACCACATCAAATTATTAACAAAGAAAGTGTTGTTTTAAATAGAAAAGAAGCAACAGTTTTAGCGTATTGTTTCGATTTTTCAGATCAAAAAGGAATGGAAAGTGTAAATTTAAATGCCGATAGTGTTACAGAAAAAAATGGTTTAGAAATAATTAACTTCATTAGCAGAATTTCAATACGTGATAAAGCAGGAACCTTCATTGGAGCTAGGATGGGCCGTCCAGAGAAAGCAAAAATGAGACACATGAAAGGTTCTCCGCAAGTAATGTTTCCTGTTGGTGAAGAAGGTGATCGTTTAAGAAGTTTTCAATCAGCAATCAAAGCCGGAAAAATAAGAAGCACTTTTCCTTTATTTTATTGTGCTTCTTGTAAAAAAAATACTATTTACAAAAAGTGCGAGTCTTGCGGAGTAGAGGCAGAACAAAAGTATCATTGCCGATTTTGTGGTGAATTACAAAAAGATAAATGTCGTCATGGTGAAGGTAGAACTTTTTACACAAGAGACATTGATATAAAACACTATTTCAATAAAGCTAAAGAATTAATTGGAACTTCGTTACATCCTGATTTAATTAAAGGGGTTAGAGGAACTTCAAATAAAGATCATGTTGTTGAACATCTTTCTAAAGGTATTCTTAGGGCAAAACATCGTATTTATGTCAATAAGGATGGTACTACAAGATATGATTGTACAGAATTACCTATAACTCATTTTAAACCAAAAGAAGTAAAGACATCAATAGAAAAATTAAAAGAGTTAGGTTACTTAAAAGACTTTAAAGGTAAACCACTAACCGATACTAATCAAATTCTTGAATTAAAACCTCAAGATGTAATTATTCCTGGTTTTAGTTCATTAGAAGAATCAGGACCAAAGGTTTTATCTCGTGTTGCTAATTTTGTTGATGATCTTCTTATCAATTTTTATAAATTAAAACCTTACTATCATATAAAAAATGAAGAAGATTTGGTGGGTCATTTAGTTATTGGCTTAGCCCCTCACATTTCAGCAGGTTTAGTTGGAAGAATTATCGGTTTTTCTGATACTCAGGGATTAATAACTCATCCAATGTATCATGCTGGCATGAGGCGTGACTGTGATGGCGATGAAGCAGGTGTTATGTTGCTTATGGATGCACTTCTTAATTTTTCTAGACAATATCTTCCTGAAAGAAGGGGCGCAAAAACGATGGATGCACCTTTAGTGTTAACTTCTACTTTATATCCTTCACAAGTAGACGATCAAGTTCATGGATTAGGTGTAGCTTGGAAATATCCTTTGGAATTGTATGAGGGTGCTTTAAAAATGAAAAACCCGTGGGAGATCATTGCTGACGGTAAAAAAGTTCCTCAGCTTGACTCACGTCTTGAAACAGAATCACAGTATGAAGATTTTGGTTTTACTCATACTGTTGACGATTTTAATAAAGGTGTACAATGTTCAGCGTACAAAATACTTCCTTCAATGAAAGAAAAAATGATGGGCCAAATGGAAATTGCACGAAAAGTTCGTGCAGTAGACATTGATGACGTGGCCAAGTTAATTATTCAAAAACATTTTATTAGGGACATTAAAGGTAATTTAAGAAAATTTTCTATGCAAAAATTTCGTTGTGTGAAATGTAATGCTAGTTATCGTCGTCCACCATTACAAGAAAAATGTTTGGCATGTGGAGGAAGATTATTATTTACAATTACGCGAGGTTCTGTTGTAAAATACCTTGGCCCTTCACAAGAATTAGCAGAAAAGTACGATTTTTCTCCTTTCCTTAAAGAAACACTAACTATTATTCAGCATGATGTTGATCATATTTTTGGCAAAGAGAAAGATAAACAAGTAGGATTAGGTTCTTTTTTAGGTTAACCTTCCATAACAACTTCTGCATGCGGAACATTTTGAACACGAAGAATTTTATCAGGATTAACAGCATCTATGCTAACTCCTAACTTAACTGCACTTTCTCCTGTTAAGTGTAAATGGCGTGCCCCTTTAATTAACTTTTTAATTTCTTCAGCTTCCATTTCCTCACCTTTATAGAAATCTAAAGTAAGATCTAACTGAAGACGGCCTTCTTCAAATTTTTTCCCAAGAATATCTTTATCTGTTATAATAATTAAAGTTCCATGCGGGCCTTGTCTTTTTTTAACAATAAAACTCATACGTGTTTCACCGGTTTTTTTACACCACAAGCGAGACAACGAAGATACATTATACTTTTTTCTTCAGCTAATTTTGTATCTGGCTTTCCACATTCTGCACAGTAAACAAATTCACTGGCATATTTTTTAATTTTTTTATTAATTTTTGAAGCAGAAACTTTTGTACCAAAAATAACTCTATTTCTAACAAACTTTCCAGGTGTTGCTAATTCTCTTAACAAGTATTTTAGCAAATGTTCTGGTTCCCTACTCAAATCTTTTGCAATTTTTTTTAAGTTACTTAACACCGTCTTGTTTCCTTCAAGATGCCCTCTAACTTTTTCAATAGTAAACCTTACATCGCCTTCTGTATGTTCAGGTAATTCTGCTTGTGCTTTTTTGAGTAATTCTTCATAATTTGTCATTATCTACCTTTTTCCGTAGGGATTTTATAAATCTTTAGCTCAATAGAGGTCGAAACCTTTATATATTGTCATTCATTGATTTATTCATCAAAAAAGAGGTTACATAAAATGGCATTAGGTTTAGCGGAAGTCATTCTTGCAGTAATAATTGGTACTTTGTTAGCAATCGTTTATTCATTACGTGTTTTGATCTTATTAGAACGCAGAGTTGCATCAATGGAAATGAATATCCAACGTATGACTGCACGTGTTTTAAGAGAAGAAAAAGTAATTGAAAAAGCTCTTAGAAGACGTAAAGCACCAAAAAGAAAAACAACAAAAAAAACAACACGTCGAAGACGTTAATTTTTCTTTTTCTTTTTTTCTTTTTCAGAATTTAATAAAATTCCAATTATAAAGAAAATACTTAATAATAATAAATAGGGAATTAATTTTTCAGCTTTTGCAGAACTAGATCTGTAAACAACAATACCAGAAGATTCATGAATTATTCTTTTTCTACTTTCTTCAGGATTATTTTTTTGTTCACTTTCATCAACATTTTGTACCGACAATTCCTGGCTAGTATTTTTCACTTCTTCTTTTGTAACAACATTAATTGTTTTAGTAAATTCTCTATTTGTTTTTTGCCCATCTTTGTTAACTTTAATTTTTATTTTATATTCTCCTTGTTCAACGGGATCTAAACCAAGATTAAAATTAATGTTTTTTGTGTCTAATGGCGCCAAATTAACTTCTTGTAAATTTTTATCTCTTTGATCATTTTCTTCATTACATGAATAACATTTACTTCCTCGATAAATATAACTCCACACTTTGTAATTGTGCTTATTTTTATCACTTGTTATTTTTACTTCTAGAGGGACATTTTCTTCAGCATAAATTTTAGAAGGTAAATTTACAATTTCAAATACCTCTCTAACTTTTTCTTCATTGTCATCAACATAATCAAGATAATCTTTACAAATACTTTCATCAACCCCATCAATAGAAATTTCAACTTCTTCCCTAATTCCAAAAGCCTCAAGAACAACAACGGCATTATTTTCTTCTAATTTAAGATTACAATTTGGTTCTAATTGTATTGGTAAAGTTAAGATATATTCTTTGAAAGGATCATCTATAGAAAATTGGGTTCTTTTACTGACAGTTTTTCCATTTGACTCTACCCATAAATAAACAGCTTTTTTAGTCTCATCACCTTTATACAATTTAACTTTAACTCTAAATTGATCTCCCCATTCAACTTCATTATCGTTTCCAAGATAAAGTCTTTCAATAGAAATTTTAGAGTTAGTTAATTGATAAGTGGGATTAATTGCAAGTAAATAAGTTACACGATTATTTTCATCAACATCAGAACAGTGTAAGTTTTCATACCAAAAACTTACTTGATAAGTTCCTTCTTTAAGATTTGGTGAGTAAGTTTTACTAACAGAACTGGTCACACTATGGTTAGTCCAAGGCGAATATTTTTTAACAACTTTTCCAAAAACATCTTCTATTTGGCCCCTAACTGTAATTTCTCCAGGAGGCCCGTAATTTCTTAAACTTTCAATGTTTAATTCTAAATCATTACCATGAAAAATTGAATTTTCTGTTTTAATGTTTAATTCCCAATCACAACCTTCTAAAAGATTATTTTCTTCACCGGGTGTTACTGGAGTTAGATACCAATTATTATTAATTTTACTCCAAGACATTCCTTCAGTACTTCCTGTAAAGCTTACATAATCAATAACTTTTTCTTCATCCCATAATATAACTTCGTCATAACCATTGTTATTTAATGCAAAATCACTATCACCATCACGAAATACTACTAAATATTTGTCTGGATAAACAACTGTCGCTTCGTTAAGAATTTTATTTTGTGCAATGAAAAGTTCATTTTCTTTGATTTTATCACTCAAATACAAACCACCAACATCTATTGGTTCATTTCCTTTGTTATGAATTTCAACCCATTCTCCATAAGGTTTTTGTTCATCATCTTTATCAAAAGGATTTGGTAAAATTTCAGTAATTTCAATTTGTGAAAAATCATCAGAAAATTCCCAGATTATATTTTGTTTTCCGGGCGTTCCATCAATCGTTAAACTTTCTCCCCAACTACCATCAAAACGCCTTGCAAGAGTTTTATTGTTACCATTTGCTAATTCTACAAGAGATTTGTAAGAAAAAACATCATTACACTCTCCTCCGAGTGTCACTATATCTCCTGAATTAGTTAAAGAAAATTTTTTCTCAACGCTTTCTTCATTAAAGAATTGTTTAAACAGCTCAGAGTTTCTTGATATCACTAAATAATCTTTTGGCCCAATAGTTTCGTTGCCAAACTTTTTATTTTCAAATGTACAGTTACTAAGATCTACTGTTTCATTGTCTTGATTATAAATTTCTACCCATTCGCAGTTAGAATCTTTACACTGTCCAGGATCATACATAATTTCGGTAATAATAATGTCTGCAGAAACAAATGGGACAATTACTAAAAAAATAAGTAAAAAACATGATGTTTTTAGCATAAGTATGAAATAATATTCTAATATAAATACTTTTTTACTCCTTTACAATACTAAACAAAGTTTTTAAACGAACTTCGCCTCGGTAATTACTATGAGCGGGTTATTTCATAGAAAAAAGAAGGTACCGAAGTTAACTCTACCTTCAGATCTTGCTAGAGATCATAAAGCACTACAATTTCCTTCTACTCCACCACCAAGTAAAATAATTCAACCGGATGAAGTAAAGGAAGCAGCAGGTGTTAGGAAATCAACAAGAATGCCAGAGCCATCACCAATGGTCGAACCATATATTGAAGAGCCAAGAGTAAGATCACCAATGCCTACGCCGGATTTTTCTGGAGATAATACTTTGTATATTAAAGTTGATGTTTACCAAAGAATCTTGGGAGAATTAAGTTCTTTAAAATCTGATTTAAACAATTTACACACATACAATTCAAGACTACAAACCTCTGAATACAATGAGGAAAACAGTTTTACAAAATTAAGAAGATCAATGAAAGTAGTTCATGATAAACTACTTGCAACAGATAAAACGTTATTTAAACCACAAGGGTGATAAAATATGGAAAGAATGCCAGTTTTTGTTCGTGTTGACGAATACCATGATGTTCTTGCTTTAGTAACAACGGTAAGAAAAAAATTAGATGAAGCAAAAAATACTTTGTTAAAAATTCACGATTTGAAAAATGAAGAAGATCATCAGTTAGAGTTATGGCAAAATACTCTAGCAGAAATTGAGAAAAAAGTTGACTTTGTTGATCATTCATTGAGTGAACCGGAACATTTCTAATATGACTGCACGCAAAAAGACAACTCATCGGAAGAGAACAACTAAGAAGTCTCCTGCAAGGAAGAAGACAACTCGTAAACGTGCTCAACCAAAGAGATCTCCAGCGAAGAAAGTTCCAGTAAAAGCAAAAGAACCAGGATATATGGTTCAATTATCTGAACCAAAAGCATTACGTAAAGACGTTCTTGAAACATTAAGAGAGTCAATAATCTTTATGCAAGGTTATGAAAATTTCAGAAAAATTCAGGAAGAAAAAGTATTACTTTTTGCAACATTAAAAACACAAGTTAAAGAGCTAGATTTGTTAATAACCAGGCAACTAAAAAAATATTTTCCACAAGGTAAATTACGTGCAGTAACTCGTTCAGAACAGTTTAAGCAAGAGAAACAGCAGCAAGAAGAGCATGTAGAGATTGCTCCTCCAACACGTGTACCTGTAACTCCAATTATGCCTGTCGTTGAACCAGAACCTGTAAATGAACTTAATGAATTGGAATCTCAATTACAGGACATTGAGTCACAGTTACAAAATATTAGGTAATTCTTAGGTAACTTTATAAAAGGATTCTTCACTTTGCAATCTGTATTGTGGGCGTGCCGGAGTGGTCAAACGGGATGGGCTTAGGACCCATTGACTTAGTGTCTACGCAGGTTCGAACCCTGCCGCCCACACCATTTTTCTTAACAACAATAATAATTATATACCTACATAAACTATCGAAAATTATGAACAGATTAACAAATATCATTCAAGAAAACCATAAAGATCATTTTCCTGCTTTATTGTTTAACTTTTTAGGTGAACCAACTTGGGCAACAGAATCAATTACAGTTGTTGGAGATCCTAATTTAAGTAAAATGTTGGGCGAAGAAAGATCAAATTGGCTTACAAAACAGAATGATAAAATTTATGGTTTAAATGTCCATGATGGGAGTCTCTATACAAGTTTGGAACCAATTCCAATTGACAAGAAGAAACTCAAAGAACATTTAGATATGTTTTCTTCAGGTATAGGATCAGTTAGATTGAAATCAGATCCGGCATATAAGGGAAAATCAAATGGTAAAATTTCAATGGCGGTTATTATGGATCGGCCTTGGTATATTAATTCAGAACACGAAGAATATTTTACGTCTAGTGTAACGGACCCTTCCACTATTGTGGCAGCAAGAGTGTGGCGTAATGATAATGATCGTTACGTTCTTTTAAAGCAAGATAATATACAAACATTACTTTGTGTACATTCAACTGGGTCTAAACCAGTTTACGGCTCTGAGTTAGACATAAGAACGAAAAGAGCAGCATAGGTTTTTCTTTATGCAACATTATACTCTTTTTTTAGAAACATTTATAATAACTTGTCACTAAAAAGTAATTAAAAATGACAGAGAATAATTCAAATAAACCTGGTCGTTCTCATTTAGTTACTATCAGGGAAGATTTAAGACAACCTACTTCCAGTAAGACTCCTTATTTAGATACATCAGAGATACCACCTGAAGAACGTAGAATAATCTATTCAGATAGGAGACATCCTTTAGTTGCTATAAATCTGGATCTAAGACCAGATTCACCAATTCCTTATTTAGATGATTCAGAAATGGATCTTGAAGGATTAGCTTCAGTAGAAAAAGGAAGACTTTATACTGTTAATGGAATGACAGGAAATCCCGAAGCTGTAAATATGGCTCAATTTGGAATGAAAACCACATACGTTGCTCCAGCTACAGAGGTTACTAAGCCTAACCCTTTAAAGAGAGCAGTGTATTGGCTTTTAAAAAAATAAAGATAACTTTTTTCTTAACAAAGCATTTTTAAACCAATAAATAACCATTATAGTTATGTCTATTGAAATATGTACTATTGGCGGTTTTTCCGAAGTTGGAAGAAATTCTACCGCAATAAAAGTTGATGATGAAGTTGTTATTTTAGATATGGGTCTCCATATGGAAAATTACATCAGGCATACAGAAGATTCAGATGTGCGCCAGCATACTGCAAAAGAATTACTTGCTGTGGAAGCAGTTCCAAATTATGATTTAATCAAAGATTGGAAAAATGTTGTTGGTATTGTTCCATCACATGGTCATTTAGATCATATTGGGGCAATTCCTTTTATGGCACCCTTATTTCCAAAAGTTCCAATAGTTTGTACCCCTTATACTGCAGAAGTTATCAGAAGAATATTAAAAGACGAAAGAATAAAAACTCCAAATAAAATAATTAGTGTAAATCCAAATTCTACTTATCAATTATCAAAGAAAATCACTATTGAACTTGTTAATATTACTCATTCCATTCCCCATGCAGCATTAATTGTTGTCCATACACCTTATGGAAAGTTAGTTTATGCTAATGATTACAAAATTGATCGCCAACCAACACTAGGAAAGAAACCAAATTTTGCAAGGATGAAAGCTATTGGACAAGAAAAACCACTTGCTTTATTCATTGAATCATTATATGCTAATGCACATAAAAAAACACCTTCAGAGGCAGTAGCAAAACAAATGCTAAAAGATGTTATGCTTGGTGTGCATGCAGAAGGAAAGGGAATGATTGTTACAACTTTTTCTTCACATTTGGCTAGACTAAAAAGTATTATTGAATTCGGAAAAAAATTGAACAGAAAAATCGTTTTCATTGGTAGATCATTGTCAAAATATGTTAAAGCAGGAGAAACTGTTGGGATTGTTAATTTTACTCAGGATATTGAGATTGTCAGCCATAGAGATAAAGTTGAAAAAATGCTAAGACGAATCATGCGTGAAGGTAAAGAAAAATATCTTATTGTTTGTACTGGACATCAAGGTGAACCGCGTGCAGTTTTATCCAGACTAGGTAGGGGAGAACATCATTACAAATTTTCTCCAGGGGATTTGGTAGTTTTTAGTTGCCAAGTAATTCCTGTAAAAGTAAATAAAGAGAATCGTTCAAAGTTAGAAAACAATCTTAAAAGTCATGGGGTAAGACTTTTTACCGAGATTCATGTTTCTGGCCATGCATCTAGAGAAGACCACCGAGATCTAATTGAAATGATTCAACCCCAACATATTATTCCATCACATGCTGGGCCAGATAAAACCAAGTTTATGGCAGAATTAGCTAAAGAAATGGGCTATGATAAAAAGCATATCCATATCATGGCTGACGGGAAGAGACTAAAACTTTCTTAACTGTACTTCACCACAACAAAGTTTATAAATTGCCTAAAGCTCGAGTTCTTAGGGGGTTATCACATGAAGGTAGTTTTAGCAGAACCAAGATTTTTTAAGGATAGTATCGCGATTATTTCTGAACTAGTTAGCGAAGTTAAGCTAAAAGCAACCTCCGATGGCTTAGAAGTTGTTGCTATGGACCCAGCAAATGTTGCTATGGTCATTTTTAAGCTGCTAAGTTCTGCATTTACCCAGTACGAAATACAAGGTTCAGAAGAAGTTGCTATTAATCTTAATAGTGTAAAACAAATTTTACGAAGAGCTAAAGCAGACGATATGCTTACTTTAGAAACAACTGAAGATAACAAATTTAAAATTGAATTAAAAAGCAATACTACAAGATCTTTTTCGCTTCCTACATTGGAGTTAGAAGATAAAGAACAACGAGTTCCAGAGTTAACATTTCCAATTTCAGTTAATATGAAATCTTCATTGTTAGCAGATTCTGTAGAAGATGTAAGTGTCGTAGCAGAATCAGTAACATTCTTGGGAGAAAAAGAACAATTATCGATTAAAGCAGAGGGAGATTTATCTAAAGCCTTTATTGAGATAAAACCAAATGATGAAATTTCTATTAATGCTAATGAAGAAAAGTGTAAAGCAAAATATTCTCTAGAATATCTAAAAAAAATGATTGCCGGTGGCAAGTTAACAGACACAGTCTCATTACAGTTTAATACAGATTATCCATTAAAATTAGAGTATAAAGTCACAGATAGATTATTGTTAAGTTTTATTCTAGCACC
>JABHXC010000064.1 GCA_018657475.1 Candidatus Woesearchaeota archaeon | reverse complement strand
TTTAGAAAAAATGATTGAACCATTAAAAAATGTTTCTAGCAGAGATATTGGCTTTATGGCCCATGAAAAAATAGAGTGCAACAACAATCCAAATATAACTTACCTACAATTAAAACACTTTGTACAAAATGCATCTAATGCTTACAATGGGGAAGAAGGAAAAATAGGTATTCTCACATATATTGGGGAGATTGGCCAAGGATTATTTAGAAGAGGAATGAAACCATTTCGTAACCTCTATCAAGCATCAGACCAATTCGTTTGCGTTACAGTTAAAGATCTTGGAGAGGGTATCCCAGAAAGAGACTTAAAGAAAATATTTAAATTAGGTTACACTACAACTGAAGGTAGTGGTATCGGGTTAGGATTAACAAGAAGATTATGTAGAGGTGTGCATGGTTTTGTAACGGCCGAGTCAGTTGAGGGAAAAGGAAGTGAATTCTCATTGTATTTTCCGGTGAACCGAAGAAAAGACCCGTAGATTTTTAAATAGGTTATTACTCACAGTTTAGATGGAACTACCTAAACGATACGATCCTAAAGAATCTGAAGCTAAATGGCAGAAATATTGGGAAGAAAATAAGGTTTATACATTTGATCTTGAATCAAAAAAAGAAATATTTTCTATTGATACACCGCCGCCAACTGTTTCTGGAAAGATGCATATGGGTCATGCGTTTGGAAACAGTCAGCAAGATTTTATTGCCAGATACAAAAGAATGCACGGTTTTAATGTATTACAACCATTCGGCACAGATGATAATGGGTTACCCACACAAATTCTTATTGAAAAATTGAAAAAAGTTAGGGCAAAGGATATGCCAAGGAAAGAATTTGTTAAATTATGTTTGGATACTTTAGAAAAAGAATTACGGCCACAATATACACGGGATTGGAAAAGTTTAGGGATTAGCTGTGACTTTGATGTTTTTTATACTACAATTAATAATCATTCACAAAAAATTAGTCAGTGGAGTTTTATTGATTTGTACAAGAAAAATAGAGCTTATAGAACTCATGCTCCAGCAATGGTTTGTCCTAAATGTAGAACATCAATAGCACAAGTAGAATTAGAAGATAAACAACGTTCTTCAAATCTTAATTTTATTAAAGCAGATGTTGAGGGAGGAGGATCTATCACTTTTGCTACAACTAGACCAGAATTAATGATGGCGTGCATTGCGATTACAGTACACCCAGATGATAAACGATACAAAAAATTAGTAGGAAAATTTGCAACCATCCCTACAACTGACATTAAAGTTCCAATTTTAGCTGATGAAATGTCTAAAATGGATTTTGGAACTGGAGCAGTTTATTGGTGTCCTTTCGGGGATGCAAATGATATGGAGTTTGTATCAAAACATCCAGAACTTAAAGTTAGACATATCATGAACCCTGATGGGAGACTAAATGATCTTGCGGGGAAATATTCCGGAATGAATAGTGAAAAAGCTAAAAAAGCAGTTTTAGAAGATTGGGAGAAAGTAGGTGCATTAGTTAAACAAGAAGCAATAGAACAAATAATTAACGTTCATGAAAGGTGCGGTACGCCCATTGAATTCGTTGCAATGAATCAATGGATGATAAAAGTTCTTGACCTAAAAGAAAAATTGTTAGAGTTAGGTAATAAGTTAGAATGGCACCCAAAACATATGAAAAATCGTTATGATAATTGGGCGAATGGATTAAAATGGGATTGGAACATTTCTAGACAAATATTTTTTGGAGTACCATTCCCTGTGTGGTATTGTGAAAGTTGCGATGAACCGATTGTGGCAAAAGAAAAACAATTACCGGTAGATCCTACAGAAGATAAACCACCGGTAAATGAATGTCCTAAATGTAAACATAAAAAATTTATTCCTGAAACAGACATTATTAACACTTGGGCAACCTCTTCTTTAACTCCAACTATTGTTAAAGAATTGTTTAAAGGAAAACCAATTTATGATAAGTTAAGTGGACCAATGAGTTTACGTCCTCAAGGCCATGATATCATATCTTTCTGGTTGTTTAACACAGTAGTTAAAAGTTATCTTCACTATGACCATCTTCCTTGGAATGATTGTTTCATTAACGGATGGATGCTTGATTCTAAAGGAAAGAAAATGTCTAAATCTAAAGGAAATGTTATAGAACCGCAAATAATGATAGATAAGTATTCTGCAGATGCATTAAGATTTATGGCAGCAGGATGCACACTAGGAGAAGACTTACCATTCCCAGAAAAAGATTTAGTTACAGGACAAAGGTTTGTGAACAAGTTGTGGAACGCTTCTAAATTTTCTTTAATGCACTTAGAAGATTACAAAACTGGCAAAATTACTGAAGTTATGGATAGATGGTTATTATCCAAATTACAGAAACTTATTAAGAAAAATACTGAAAACTTTGATAATTATCGTTTCTTTCATCCTAAAGCAGACACAGAGAAGTTCTTTATGCAAGTGTTCTGTGATAATTACTTAGAAATTGTTAAAGACAGATTGTATAATCCAGATATTCGTGGAAAAGATGTTCGTAAAAGTGGACAATATGCATTACATACTGCTCTTTTAGCTATCTTAAAAATGATGGCACCCATTCTGCCGCATATAACTGAAGAAATTTATCAGTTAGGATTTAAAGATGAAAAAAGTATCCATATTGAAAGTTGGCCAGTTGCAGATGAAAAGTTAATTGATGAAAATGCTGAGAAAGCTGGCGATATTGTGTTAGACATTATCGCTGCTGTTCGTAAATGGAAATCTGAACAACAATTATCTTTGAAAACAGAAATCTCTGAGTTGGTTATTGTAGGGGATCAAGAAGAATTGTTAAAAAATGTTGTTGATGATCTGAAAGCAGTAACTAAAGCTAAAAAAATTGTTTTTTCTAATGAAACTTCTATAGAAACTGAAAAATTGAAAATAAAGATGGCAATTCAAAAATAATTTAGAAATTTAATTTTTAAAAAAATAAAAAAAAAGATAATAAAAAATAATTAATTTACTTTTTCATTAATTCAGCTGCTTTTACTTTACTTAAAATTTTCCAACATTCGTGTGGACCAGCTAAAGATTTTGCTACAGCAAAGTATCGTGTAACTCCTTTTGCTTCTTTCTCAACAAGTCTGTATTCTGTTGCTTTAAACTTTGCTTTTGTTTTTACGTCATAAAATTCTAATTCTTCCATAAGGAACCACCTTTTATATTTCTATACGCACTTTACGTACAGTATAGAAAAACCAATCTCCCTTTATATATGTTACGTAGATCTACGCTTATTTCTTCTTAGGATCACATAAAGGCATATAGCCTTTTAACAACAATTTTCCTAATGAAGATAGACGAATTAGCAGTTGTTTATTACGTTCTTTAACTTCAACTAAACGTAAATTTAATAATCCTTTATAGCGTAAAGTCCCATTTAAATGATATGAAAGTAATGAAGTTGACATTTTAGTTTTCTTTCCTAAATTTTGGAGAGAAGTATAATCTTCCCCATTCAAATGTTTTAGGATAGTTAATTTACTATCACTTAATTCATGATAATAAGATAATTTCATTATTGGAAGTAACATTGGTTTACCGTCCATAATACCAAAAGCTTTCAAACCGTTAGCAAATGCAGCACTTAATGCGGCACAGGTTGACAATCGATCCCCGGTAGCAACATTAACAATGATATTGTCAGGATCATTATCGCTTACCACTTTACCAAAAGAAGCAAACATACTTTCCA
>JABHXC010000063.1 GCA_018657475.1 Candidatus Woesearchaeota archaeon | reverse complement strand
CTCAATTGAAGAGAAATGTTGATACATCTGGTGAAGTTAGTGGAGAAGATTTAGTTAATTGTTCTATTAAGTTTACTACTGATCCTTCATTATTGAAAGATTGTCAGATGGTTATAGCTTGTGTTCCTACTCCAATAGATAGACATCAACAGCCAGATCTATCTCCATTAAAATCTGTTTCAGAAATAATTGGGAAGAATATTTCTGTAGGTGCTATTGTAGTTTATGAAAGTACAGTTTATCCAGGTGTTACAGAAGAAATATGTGTTCCCATCTTGGAAAAATTTTCAGGTTATACTTGTGGGCAAGAGTTTAAAATAGGTTACTCTCCTGAAAGAATGAATCCAGGAGATAAAGAACATTCTGTAGATAAAATTGTTAAAATTGTTTCTGGTATGGATGATGATTCTTTAAATGTAATTGATTATGTATATAGAAAAGTTACTACTACACATAGGGCGTCTTCTATAAAAGTTGCTGAATCAGCAAAAGTTATTGAAAATATTCAAAGAGATTTAAACATAGCATTAATGAATGAGCTTTCAATTATTTTTAGTAAACTTGATATTGATACAAAAGAAGTTTTAGCAGCTGCGGGGACTAAATGGAATTTTCATAATTATTATCCTGGTTTAGTTGGAGGGCATTGTATAGGAGTTGATCCTTATTATCTTACATATAAAGCTAGAGAAATTGGCTATCATCCTGAAGTAATTCTTGCAGGAAGAAGAACAAATGATAACATGCATAAATTTTATGCAGAAAAAATTGTTAAAAAGTTACAAAAAATTGGCGGAAAAAATGTATTAGTCTTAGGATTAACTTTTAAACCAGATGTTGCTGATTATAGGAACTCAAGAGTAAGATATTTGATTAAAGAATTAAAGAGTTACGGATTAACAGTTTATGCTTATGATCCTTACTTGAGTAAAGATATTGTTGAAAGTTTTGGAGGGATTTATTTTGATCCTAATTCAGAACAAGTTTTTAGTTTGGCTGTGCTCTCAACAAGACATAAGAAATTATTAGAAATGATTTCTCAAAAGAAATTTAATTCAGAGTGTGTTTTAGATTTGCAAGAATTATGAAATTAAAAGAGTCTACTTCTAAAGATTTTTAAATCATCCCTGCTTGCTTACGATAATGGTTTCTTTTATTGAAGCAATAATCTTGGGAGTAATTCAAGGAGTAACTGAATGGTTACCGATTAGTTCTAGTGGGCATTTAGTTTTAGCTCAAGAATTATTAGGGATAACACAACCATTAATATTTGACATTATTTTACATTTAGGTAGTCTTATTGCTTTGATAGTTGTTTTTCGTAAAGAATTGGTTGAATTAGTTAAAGGAATTATTCAAAGAAAAAGAGAAGATCTCCAATATCTTGGTTGGATAATATTTGCAACTATTCCTATTGCTGTAGTTGGATTATTGTTTAATAAACAAATTACAATGGCATTTACTAATTTAACCGTTATTGGGATTGCATTTTTGTTTACCGCTTTTGTTTTACTTATTTCTAGATGGCCAAAAAAGAAGCAACAAAAACTTTCTTGGCGTTCAACAATAGTTATGGGGATAATGCAAGCATTTGCTCTTGTTCCTGGTGTTTCTCGTTCAGGGATCACAATATCTACTGGTTTATTACAAGGAAGAGAACGTGAAGCAACAGCACGTTTTGCATTTTTCTTATTTATTCCTGCAATTGTTGGTGCAACAATTCTTGAATTTTCTTCTCTTGGAGCTGTAACTGATTTATCTGCGCTTGCTTTAGCCACATTTGTTACTATCATTGTAGGGATTCTTTCTTTACGTTTGTTACTTTATATCATAAAAAAACAGAAATTTAGCTATTTTGGTTGGTATTGTCTTTTCTTAGGTATTGTTGTTTTAATCCTCGCTTAGAAGAAAATCTTTAAATAAACATTCCTTTTTAGTTTAGAAATGGATTGGACAAAGACTATTGCGTGGTTTATCATTATTTTAATGGTATTAAGTGGTGTTGGTTTTCTTGGAGCAGGAGTTTTTAGTAACCCTTCAGGATCATATGAAGAAGAATATAACGGATTCACATTATCTCAACAATCATCTTATTGGGTTTTAACTCAAGGAAGTTATCAATATCCGTTTCTTAATTTTCCTACAGATTTAGAGGATTTATCTATATCATTGGAAGTAGGTAAATGGCGACAAGCAGGAGTTGTTTATTTAGCATATTTACCTAATGATACGGTTGATGTTCTTCCTTATCAGCAACAATTGGGAAATGTTTTTACTACAAATGGTTTACGTCAGCAACAATCTTGTATTAAAGAAGAAGGTTGTCCAGATGTGCCTATAATTGATTGTAGCATCAATTCTGGGTTAATTTATCAATCTGGAAAAGAAGTTGAGATTATTCAAGATCAAAATTGTCTTGTTGTCAGTGCGCCTACTGCTTTTGAATTTCAAAGAATAACAGAAAGAATTATATATGGCTTTCTTGGTGTGATGACTTAAGGGTAGTATGGTTGAAGAGGAAGTTAAAGAGAAAAGAGAACAGCTTATAGCTAATGTGAAAAAGTTTTTTTCTAATAAAAATGAAAGTGAAGATGATGGTTCTTCTGAGCAACGAGAAAAATTACTTAAAACATTAAAAGAAAGAAAGCAATGGATAGTATATCTTGCTCTTGCAATAATTTTGTATTTGAGTGCAAGAATACGTTTACTTAATTTACCTCTCTTAAAAGATATAACTACTGGAAAATATGTTCCTTTGGCTTTAGATCCTCATTTGTTTCTTCGTTATTCTAAAGCAATTATTGAACAAGGAGCGTTATTTGCTCATGATGCAAGTCGATTTGTTCCATTAGGAACAGATACTATCAAAGATGTTTTTATGGCTTCATTTATTTCTTATCTATACAAATTTTTTGCAATATTTTCTCCAGCGGTAACAATAGAATATATTGATGTAATTTACCCAGTAGTAACATTTGTTGTTGGATTGTTTTTCTTCTTTCTTTTGGTTAGAAGATTATTTGATTGGAAGGTTGGTTTAGTTGCGACAGGATTTTTAGCATTTATCCCTGCATTTTTATACAGGACAATGGCTGGTTTTTCTGATCACGAGGCTTTAGGAGTAATGTTGATGTTTATGGCCATGTATTTCTTTGTTCGTGGTTGGCAAACAAAAAATATGAAAATTGCACTTCTTTGGAGTGGCTTAGCAGGATTGTTTACTGGATTTATGGGTTTGTCTTGGGGAGGATGGAAATTTTTAGTTTTAATTATTAGTATATTCACTTTGGTAGAATTTTTCTTTAACAAAATGTCAAAGAAGGATGTTTATCAATATTTTGTTTGGGTAATATTCTTTTTAATTCCTATAACTTTAATTGTGCCTGTTTTTACTATCTCTTCTTTGTTAAGTTCGATAACTACTAGTATAGCATTTTTAGTTTTCTTTATGTTGTTGGTTGATTTGTTATTGGTTAAAAAAGATTTGTTGAAATTAAAGAAAAAATTACCTAAAAAGTTGCCCGTTAGCGTAAGTAGCTTTGTAATAAGTTTAGTGTTGGGAATTGTTTTGTTAACTATCATTATTGGACCAAGTGCTATTGGGAACAAAGCAAGTGAGGTAAGTGATAATTTATTACATCCTCTTGGGAATGATAGATGGCAGTTAACAGTTGCTGAACAGCATCAGCCTTACTTTACTGATTGGGTTGCTCAATTTGGACCAAAGTGGTTTGGAATTCCATTATATTTGACTTTATTTTTATTGGGTTCAATACTTTTGTTTAGGACAATGGTAAAGAAACATAGTCGTTATCGTATTTTAACATGGACTTACATTGGATTTATTTTGCTTTTTATTTTATCTAGATATTCAAGAGATAGTACTTTTAATGGATCAACACCAATATCAAAATTTCTTTACTTAGGAAGTTTAGCTTTATTTGTACTACTGGGAATATTTTTTTACTTTTGGACATTTTACAAAGATAGAGAAGAACATCAAAAGATTTTATCTTGGAAAAAACAAGCAATTTTTGTTTTGATCTGGTTTTTAATTATGGTTGTTGCAGCAAGAGGGGCTGTTAGGTTATTCTTTATCTTTGCACCTATTACAGCTGTTATGGCTGGATATGCATTAGTTGATCTTTGGAATAAATGTTTTAAATTACGACAAACCTGGGCAAAAGTGTTGACAATTATTTTATTATTGTTTGTTGTTCTAAGTCCGTTTACTTTTGCAATGGGTGTTGTTCCAACATTTTACAAGAGTTCTGAAGGTCAGGCAAGATTTACTGGGCCTTCATATAATCAACAGTGGCAAGTAACTGGGGCATGGGTTAGAGAAAATGTACAAGAAGATGCGGTATTTGGTCATTGGTGGGATTATGGTTATTGGGTACAAAATGGATTTGAAAGAGCTTCGGTTTTAGATGGAGCGAACAGAATTAAGTATTGGAACTTTTTAATGGGACGTCATGTACTTACGGGACAAACACAGGAAGAAGCTTTAGAGTTTTTGTCAGCTCATGAAACTACTCATTATTTAATTGTTGCAGATGAAATTGGAAAATATACTGCGTATTCAAGTATTGGTTCAGATGCTGATTTTGATAGATATAGTTGGATAACTCCTTTTAGAATTAATCCGACAAGAATGCAAGAAAGAAGAGACGGGTTAACTTTAGTTTATGAAGGGGGTTATGTTCTTGATGATGATTTTATATGGGATGGAATTGTTTTTCCAAAACAACAAGCAGGAATTGCTTCTGTTTCCATTCCAGTGTTACAATCAGTAGATAATGAATCTGGAGAAGAATTAATTACTTTTGAACAACCAAGTGTTACTTTAGTTTATGGTGGTAGGCCAGCACAAGTACCTTTAGAATGTTTATATGTTAATGGAGAAATGGTTTGGTTCCCTGAAGAAGGTTACAAAGGTTGTTTACGAATAATACCAACATTACAAGGTAGTGGACAAATAGAAAATCCGATTGGTGCTGGATTATTTGTTTCAGAAGATGGAGTAAAAGCGTTATGGACTAACCTTTACTTATTTGAACAAAATAATCCTAAGTTTAACACTTCTGCTTTTAGCTTAGTTTATGGAGAAGATGATACTTTTGCTCCTATTTCAATGTATCAGGGAAGAATTATTGGACCTCAAAAGATTTGGGAAATTAATTATCCTGAAGGATTTACAGTTGATGAAGAAACTAAACAGAAATATCTTGGTGGAAATGAATTATTACCAGATTATTTCTTTGATGTAAATTAGATTTTTAATAATTATTTTTGTTCTTTGTTATTATTATTTTTCACATACAATAATTACATTAAAACACCAGTTAGTGAAGATTTGTAACGGTTTTAATAGTTGGTATAACCAACCAGTTTTGTGTGGATATAATTGTGTTAATTGATAGAAGATTGGAATTGTAGCTCCAAGACCTTGTTTATTGATAATCTTAGTGTGTTGTGATAACATTGAATAATATTCTTTAATTGCTCTGTCTCCAGGGTGATATTGCCATTTGGCGGTTCTCATAGGTTTTCCTAAAAACATAAAGAAAAATCTTGATGTTAAATGTGCCATATTTGGAATGCTCCAAACAATTTTTCCTTTAGGTTTACATAATCTTGTTAGTTCTTTGATCAAGCTTTCTTGTTCTAATAATGGAAAATGTTCAATAACATCTAAACAAAGAATAAGATCAAAGTTATTCTCTGGGAAATTTGTGTGTAGAATATTTTCTTTTTTTACATGTTCATTACCGTAAAAAGTATCTACGCCGGTTATATTGTAACCTTTTTCTTTAAAATACTGGACAAGTAGCCCCTGTCCGCATCCTGCATCAAGAATTTTTGTTTCTTTAGGGAGCATTTCAATGTGATTAATTATCCATTTCATTTTATTGATAAATGTGTGTCGATATGACCATTTATCAAATGTCCAATGCGGATTGATTTGTTTAAGATGTTCTCCTGAATACAATTTTTTGAAGTTCATATGTTGATATTTTGATTAAGTTATATAAAGATTATTCTCCCGAAACATTTAAAATGGCTATCTGATCAGTAGTTTTTATGCTATCTGATGGTGAGAATAAGATGGAAATGGTCTTGCCGATGTTAGTTACTGATGCAATGCAAATTTTGGAAAAAGAAGGTAAGCATCCTGGAGAAGATTTTACAAAAAAAGTTAGAACTGCTCTTATTAAAATTATAAGTGAATTTCCAGATATTGAAGAAGATATTTGGGATGATGAAAGAAAAAAGAAAATATTAATGAGACTTTGTCCACTTATTGATCTTTAGTATTTTCAAGAATGTTAATTTGAGTTCCGGGTAAAACCCCACCATCTTTTTTATGGATAGAATAATCTTTTCTAACATAGTTATAGATATGTTTACCTAATTTTGTACCCATAGCAATTCCTCTTAGCTTGATATATCTATCATTATTTTTACAAATTAAGTAAATTAATGTGCCTTTAAATTTTCCAAACCTATACTGAAGAAAAGTTCTGTTAAACAATGCTCTTCCTTTCTTTAATGCTTTAATTCTTTCGTGTAATCTGAACTCTCTTGTTTCATAAACTGGGAGCCCAATTTTTGTTGTAGTATCTTTCAAATATTCTTCTGGCTGTCTTAAAAATCTGGCCCTTCCTGTTTTCTCTTGCTCTCTAATCCATTTATAGACATCTGTTCCTGGGTATGGGATCATATTTGAAACCATAGTATAATCACAAGTTTTAGAAATCTTCTTTGCAAACTTGATAGAATCCATTGCTTTTTCATATGTTTCTTCTGGATGGCCAATGATAAAATTTACTGCATGTTTTAACCCAATCTTTTTAGTTAAAGCGGAAGTTTCTTCAATTTTCTTTAAAGTAGTAGCTTTCTTAATAACTTTAAGAATTTCAGGGTTACCAGTTTCTAAACCATAGGAGACAAAAACACATCCTGCTTTTTTCATTAGTGTTAGTAGTTCTTCGTCAACCCTATCTGCACGAATTCCATTAGCGCAATTCCAATCAAATTTCATACCACTATCTATAATTCTATTACAAATTTCTTTAGCTCGTTTAATGTCCATAGTGAAGACATCGTCAACAAACTCAAAAAATCTGAAACCTTTATCATACCAATGCTTAATCTCTGCCATAATGTGGTCTGGACCTCTTGGCCTAAATGCTTGACCCATACTAACTTTTACATCGCAAAAAGTACAACTGTAAGGGCATCCTCGTGAAGATTCTATTGGTAATCTCTTATCAACATAATGGATATATTTTGGTAACTCAAACTTTTCGTAAGCTGGAAAAGGTAACTCATCAAGCTTCCAATTTAATTTTCTAATTTGATTTTCAACTATTTGATTTTTTTTATTTCTCCATATAAGACTATGAATCTCTTCTAATGGCCAACCATGACATAATTGTAGTAATGGTATTTCTCCGTCTCTTGTAACTCCAAAATCTGCACCCGATTTTTCTAATGATTCTCCTTTGACTGTTGAAATATGTGCGCCTCCCAAAACTATTGGAAGATTAGTTTTTTCTTTTATTTCTCTTATTACATCATAGGTTCTTACAAAATCAAAGCTAAACATGGTTATGCCAATTAAATCTGGATTGAAGTCTTTGGCTTTCTTCACTACATCTTCAACTTTATATCCTAATTGCATGTCAATTACTTCAGTTTCAAAACCTTCTCTATCTAAGTATGCCATTAACATGGCAATGCCTAAATGGGGATTAAGCGCTTTTCCATAAGCTGCTGAAACATTTGTGACAACAAACAGGATTTTCCGAAATCTTTTTGGATAAACCGGTAATTTTACTTCATCTT
>JABHXC010000062.1 GCA_018657475.1 Candidatus Woesearchaeota archaeon | reverse complement strand
TAATTCAATATCTTTTCGGAACTTTCCAATTGAAGAATAAATTTTCCATTTGTTTCTTTTTGATAATTTAAGATACAAATTGTAAATATCAAGATATAACGCTTTTTTTTGTTTCAAACTGCCATGTTCAGCTAAATGTAATATCTTTGTTACTCTTCTTAATGAAGAAGTAAAATGAAGAATATAATAACTAAGTGTTAATCCTGCTAAAACAGCTAAAGTAATTAAACTAAACTTTTTTACAACTGTAGAAATTGAAAAAAAATATAAAATTAAAAAAATCACTAAGCTAGCTGGCAATAAGAATCCTAGTACATGCATAGGTGATGCTTTTTGTGCAGTCATGAGCAGTATAATGAGAATAATTTTTCTCTGAGTTCTTTAATTGGAACTCTTTCTTGTTTTGTTGAATCTCGATCCCTAATAGTTACTGCATCATCTTCTAATGTTTCAAAATCTATTGTTATACAATAAGGTGTACCTAGTTCATCTTGTCGTGCATATCTTCTCCCAACAGTTCCAGACACATCATACACACATGAATAACAAGTTCTGAGACTTTCATAAACTTCTTGAGCCTTCTTAGAAACTTCTGGCTTGTTTTTTACTAAAGGAAAAATTGCACAATATGTTGGAGCTAATTGTTTATTGATCTTTAGAACAACATTTTCTCTTTTTTTATCATCATGATAGGCTTCAAATAAAACAGCTAAGAATATTCTTTCCATCCCAAATGTTGGTTCAATAACTTTTGGAATAACTTTCTTTTGAGTTGCTTCATCAAATAACTCTAACTTCTTTTTACTATGTTTAATATGTTGATTAAGATCGAATTGACCACGATCAGCAATACCACCAATTTCTTTGCTGCCAAAAGGAAAGTTGTAATCAAAATCAAATGTTGCAGAGGAATAATGAGACAATTCTGTTTTCATATGTTCACGGATCTTAAGATTCTTTTCAGATAAACCCAACTGAATATACCATTTCCATTGTTCTGCCAACAAATGTGCATGCCATTCATTTAACATTTTATTTGATAACATTTGTTTAATTGTTAAAGTTGTTAATGTTGATTTTCCTACTTCTTGTGTTTTTGCGGTTAAAACATTTAATTCTAAAGCCAATTGATCTTTAGTTAATCTTGAACACTTTTTCTCATCAGGATGAATAAAATATTCAAATTCTGCAATGGTAAACTCTCTTGAACGAAATAAGAAATCTCTTGGAGATATTTCATTTCTAAAACATTTTCCAACTTGTGCAATCCCAAATGGAAGTTGCTGTCTTGTTGTATCTGCAACTAAACGAAAGTTAGTAAACATTGCCTGTGCAGTTTCTCCTCTCAAATATGCAATAGAACTGTTAGATTCTTCTGCACCTACTTTTGTAGGGAATAATAAATTGAAATCTTTAACTTCTTCAAACTCTTCACCTTTGTAAGTTAAATTGTGTTTTTTTACTAAGTTATTTATTTCTCCTGCAGATAAACCGTCAGCAACAATTGCTAACTTTTCTTCAATAAAATGATCTGCCCTTAGTTTAGTTTTAGATTTCTTTGTTGTTAATATCAAATCACCAAAACTTGACACATGGCCGGAAGCTTCCCATACTTTTGGATGAGAGATAATACTAGCATCCATCCCTACAATATCTTCTCTGTCCTGAACAAAATGTTTCCACCAGTTCTGTTTAACTTTATTAAATAATTCTACACCATTTGGACCCAAATTCCAAAAACCAGAGAATCCGCCATAAATATCTGAACTTCTGTAAACAAAACCTTTCTTTTTACAGAATGCAGCCATCTCTTCAATGTTTAATGTCATAGAAATAATGGAGTAAATGAAGGTTTATTAAGGTTTCCGCAGTTAAGATTCAATAAATAAACACAATATTTATATAGTCTGTCCTCAATTTTGGACTTAAGTACTTAAAATGGGACAAATGGCTGGAAAACAGGACAAGATATTGGAGTCATTCTACGAATATCCTCGAGAAAGATTCACCATAAGAAAAATAGCTAAAGTAACTAAAATTCCAAAATC
>JABHXC010000061.1 GCA_018657475.1 Candidatus Woesearchaeota archaeon | reverse complement strand
TTAGTGCTTTAATTCTGTATTTTTGATATAATGAAAAATTCATTCTTTCAAATTGTAGTAAACCAATTGTTGGTTTACCGCAATCTTTATAAACAAACTACATTGTGAATCGATGTTTCAGACAATTACCGCTGAGATTAGACTGGTTAGCAAGACTAATTAAGTAATTTCGGTGAGCAAGCCTGAAAAGGTAATCATCACCAACTATCGTTTTTGATGGTCGCCATCAATAGGCAATTACCCAAAGATTAGGACTAAGTTCCTAGAGAGACAAACATGTCAAAGACAAGACACCCAAACAGAGGAAGTTTACAGTTTTGGCCTAGAAAGCGCTCAAAACATTCTTTAGCTAGAATTAGAACTTGGGCTCCTGAAAGCAAAGTTAAACCATTAGGATTTATTGGATATAAAGCTGGAATGACTCATCTTCACGCAGTTGATAATCGAGCAAAGTCTATCACTAAAGGTGAAACAATTGCATTACCCGCTACTGTTATTGAATGTCCACCAATGCAAGTGTTTGGTGTTGTTTTCTATAAACCAGGATTATTGGGTTTAGAAAAATCTTCAGTTGTTTTTGCGGGGAAATTTGATAAACATTTAGCAAAAACGTTAAAATTACCTAAAAAACAACAAAAGAAGTTTGATGATATCAAAGAATTTTCTGATTTACGATTATTAGTTCATTCCCAACCTGCTTTAACAGGAATTGGAAGTAAGAAACCTAAAGTTTTAGAAATTGCTCTTGGTGGGAATAAAGATGAAAAATTAACTTATGCAAAAGATATTTTGGGTAAAATAATTCCTGTTGGGGATATTTTTTCAGCAGGTATTCCAGTAGATATTCATGGTATTTCTAAAGGAAAAGGTTTTCAAGGTACTGTTAAAAGATATGGTGTTCCTATTATGCAGCACAAGGCTGAGAAGCTGAAGCGTGGTATTGGAAACCTTGGTGCATGGACTCCTAAAAGAGTACAATTTGAAGTTCCTCAACCTGGAAAAATGGGTTATCACTTAAGAACAGAATATAATAAACACATTATTTCTATAGGCGAAGATTCTGCCAAAATTAATTCTACTAGTGGATTTACTAAATATGGCAATTTAAAAAATCATTATATTTTAATCAAAGGGTCAGTTGTTGGTCCAAGAAAACGTGCAATTGTTTTAACTAAAGCGCGGAGAACTACAAGACATAGTAAGAAAGAATCTTATGAGGTTAAAACAATAGCACAATGAAACTTTCAATTTATTCACAACAAAACCAGAAAACTGGAGAAAAAGAATTGCCAGGGCAGTTTACTGAATCTTATCGGCCAGACCTAATAAGACGGGCAGTTTTAGCATTACAAAGTGCAGCAAGACAAGCTTATGGCGCAAAAAGTGATGCAGGTAAAAGACATTCTTCAGAAATTAGTAAACGAAGAAGAAAATATAGGGGTTGTTACGGTTTTGGAATATCTAGAGTTAACAGAAAAATTCATTCTCGACGAGGAACTCGAATGCATTGGGTAGGGGCTTTTTCTCCACATACTCGTGGTGGGTTTAGAGCACATCCGCCAAAATCACAAAAGGAGTTCACTCAATCAATTAACAAAAAAGAAAATAGGAAAGCGATTAGATCTGCAATTGCGGCTACCGTTGTTAAAGATTTAGTATCATCTCGTGGACATAAAGTTCCTGAAGCATATCCTTTTATTTTATCAGCAGACATTGAAAAATTAGCAAAAACAAGCGAAATACAAAAATTATTAGCAACTTTTGGTTTTGAAGATGAGTTAACTAGGTCTGCAGTGAAAAAAGTAAGATCCGGAATTGGAAAATTACGTGGAAGAAAATACAAACGAAGAAAAGGAATTTTAATAGTTGTTGGAGAGGATTGTCCTTTATTAAATTCAGCACGAAATGTTCCTGGAATTGATGCAGTTATTGTTAATGCTTTAAACGCAGAATTATTAGCTCCTGGAACACATCCAGGAAGAGTTACATTATGGACAGAATCAGCAATTAATAAATTACAAGAAAAACGATTATTTATCTAAAATGGCAAAAAAAGAACAAATAAAACCTGAACAACAAGACAACTTTGATCCTTATGAGATTGTGTTGTATCCTTTAGCTACTGAAAAAAGTATTAGGGGAATCGAGTTTGAAAATAAATTATCTTTTGTTGTACATTCTCGGGCAACAAAAAGAGATGTAAAACGTGCTGTTGAGGAATTATTCAAAGTTAAAGTAACAAAAGTTAACATTCAAAATTCAATTGAAGGAAAAAAGCGAGCGATTGTGCAATTGTCAGCAGAACATTTAGCTTCTGATGTAAGTGCTGATCTGGGGTTAATTTAGAATATGGGTAAGCGACTAATTCAACAACGTCGAGGACGTGGAGGAATAAATTATCGTGCACCTAGCTTTAGGTATAAAGGAGTAGTTAAACATCATTCTCAACAAGCAACTGGTCAAGTAATTGATTTAGTACATTGTGCAGGTCATTCTGCACCTTTGATGAAATTATCTTATGCAGAGGGTGAAACTGGATTAGCAGTTGCACCGATTGGTATAAAAGTTGGTGATAAAGTTGTTATTGGTAATGGTGCTCCTTTACAAGCAGGCAGTGTTTTACCATTAAGTCAAATTCCTGAAGGGACTTTGATTCACAATATTGAGCTAAAACCTGGAGATGGAGGAAAAATTGTCCGATCTTCTGGAACTTTTGCTAAAGTGGTAGCAAAAACTGAAAATTCAATTCGTGTTATTCTGCCTTCAAAGAAGGAAAAAGTATTTCTTCCTAATTGTCGGGCAGCTATTGGAACTATTTCTGGCGCAGGAAGGGTTGATAAACCCTTCTTAAAAGCAGGAACAAAACGTAAGAAAATGCGTGCAAGAAACAAATTATATCCTAAAGTTTGTGGGACTTCTATGAATGCAGTAGATCATCCATTTGGTGGTGGTTGTTCCCAAGCAAAAGGAAGACCAACATTATCTCCTCGTGGTGCTCCACCTGGAAGAAAAGTAGGAAAAATTGCTCCACGAAGAACTGGGAGAAAAAGGTAAACTAAAAAATGGCAAAAGTATTCACATGGCAAGGTAAAACTGAAGAAGATTTGAAAGAGTTAGATCTACAAACTTTCATGCAACTTATTCCTTCTAGACAAAGAAGATCATTACAGCGTGGGTTTACTGATGCACAAAAAAGTTTTCTTAAACGGTTAGAAAATGGAGAAGATAGAGTAAAAACTCATTGTAGGGATATGATAGTATTACCTGTAATGTTGGGTAAAACCATTCTAGTATATACTGGAAAAGCGTTTGCTCAAGTTATAGTTCAACCTGAAATGTTAGGTCATTATTTAGGAGAATTTGCACCTACTAGAAAATCCGTTACACACAGTTCAGCTGGTGTTGGGGCAACAAGGTCTAGTAAAGCAATCTCAGCAAGATAAACATGAAAACAACAACAACTCCGGAACAGCAAGCACTTGCGAAGTCGATGAATGTACCAATTTCCACTAAACATAGTGTTGAAATTAGTAATCATTTAAGATACAAAACTACAAGTTATGCTAAACAGTTCTTAACAGAAGTTGTTGCTTTACGCTCTGCTGTTCCTTTTAAAAGGTTCATTAATGATCTGGGTCATAAGCCAGGTATTGGGCCTGGAAGATATCCTAAAAAAGCTGCTGCAGAATTTTTGCGTTTAGTTAAATCTGTTGAAGCAAATGCACAAAATAAAGGTTTAAGCACAAGTTCATTGAAAATTACAAAATTATTAGCAAACAAAGCAAGTATTCCTTCTACTGGTGGTAGAAGAAGGCGAGGAACAAAAAGAACGCATTTAGAAATTGAAGTGTGTGAATTTGCTAGTAAGAAAAAATCTGATAAGAAAACAGTAAAGAAAGAACAACCAGTTGTTGCTCCTGAACCTGTTAAAGAAGTTAAACAGGAAGAAAAAGTAACTCCTGTAGTTGAAGAAGCTAAAGGGGTTGTTGAACCTGTTAAAGAAACTTCTATTCCTGAAGCAAAACAAGATGAAAAATCTTCTGAAGTTAAAAAAGAAGAAAAAGTTGTTGAAGAGAAAGTAACTCCTGTAGTTGAAGACGCTAAAGAAGTTGTTGTGGAAGAACCAGTTAATGTTCCTGTCAAAGAACCTGAACAAGTTTCAGAATCTAAAGTTGAAGAAGAGCCAAAAGTTGAAGATCAACCGGCTCCAAAAGAAGAACCTAAAAAAGTAGTTGTTGAAGAGAAAGTAACTCCTGTAGTTGAAGAAGCTAAAAAAGTTATTGAACCTGTTAAAGAATCACCTGTTGAGGAACCAGTAAAAGAAGTGGTTCCAGAAACAGAAATTGAGAAAAAAGAAGTTCCTACTCCTAAAATTGTTCCTGTAGAAGAATTATCTTCAGAGGAATTGTTAAAACAAGCACAAGCAAAAGCAGCAACCTTAAATAGGAAACAAGAAAAAGATCACTCCGTTGAAGAAGTGGAAAATTTATATGAACAACTTAAACAAAAAGGATCTTTACGGAAAGGTGGATCACAATGATTGAACGTGACTTTATTGCTCAAAAAACGAAAGAATATTACATTCGAGAATATATAGAAAAAAAACTTGATCGAGTAGGAATTTCTCAAATAAAATTAAAGAAAATTCCACTAGGTGAGAAAATTATTATTGATACTAACAGGCCAAGTTTAGTAGTTGGTTCAAAAGGTGCAAATATTAAATCTTTGACAAAAGTGTTAAAGAAAAAATTTAAACTAGAAAATCCACAAATTGAAATTAATGAAGTAAAAAATCTTTTCCTAGATGCATCCTTAGTTGCTGATTACATCTCTAACTCTTTAGAACGATTTGGTTCAAAAAGGTTTAAAGGCGTAGGACACAGAGTTTTACAAAATGTTATCAATGCTGGTGCATTAGGTGTTGAAGTTATTATCTCTGGTAAAATACCTGGATCACGAGCTAGAAGTTGGAGATTTTATCAAGGTTATTTGAAGAAATGTGGTGACATTTCTGTTTCCGGAGTAAGAAAAGCACAAAAACCTGCTTTATTAAAAAGTGGAATTATTGGGATAAAAGTATCTATTATGCCTTCAGATTTAATATTACCTGATACTATTGAAATTTTGGACGAACCTATTCAAGTAGTTGAAGAACTTCCTGTTGAGAAGCCTAAGAAAAAAGCTACAAAGAAAAAAACCACTAAAAAAAGAGTTTCAAAGAAAAAAGCGAAAACAGTAAAGAAAGAACAACCAATTGTTGCAACTGTGCCTGTTAAAGAAGTTAAACAGGAAGAAAAAGTTGTTGAAGAGATTATGGTTAAAGAGGAACCTAAACAGGAAGTAGTAGAACCAACTCCTGTTAAAGAAGAAGTTTCTAAAGAACCTGTTAAAGAATTACCAGTTAAAGAATCACCTGTAGAGGAACCTAAAGAAATGGTTTCAGAATCAGAAATTGCAGAGGAAAATAAAAAACAATGAAAGTAACAAAAGAGTTTCGAAATCTTTCTGAACAAGACTTACGGAAAAGATTAGGAGAATTTAAAAAAGAACTTTTGAAACTTAACGTTGAAGCAACCTCTGGTGCTAATCCCTCCAGTCCAGGAAAATTAAAACAAACGAAGAAAAACATTGCTCGTGTGTTAACACTCTTGAAAGAGAAGGGGGCTGGTATTAACTCCAATGGTTGATATTGACTCAATTACAGGATTACCAAAAGATCTAGTATCTTTTGAAGATATTGCTCGTGAACAACAAAGGATCACGGTCAAAGTCGAAAAAAGAAAATTCGGCAAGAAGTATACAGTTATTCAAGGCTTTAAAAGTGATGTGAATATCACAAACATTTGTAAGAACTTGAAAACAAAGTTTGCTTGTGGTGGTACTGCAAAATCACAACAAGTTGAGTTGCAAGGTGATCACACTGCACGAGTAAAAGCCGCATTAGTTGACTTAGGGTTTCCAGAAGAAACTGTTGAAGTCAAAAAATTGCATCAAAAGCGCTAAGTCTTTTGGTGGTGAACATGAAAAAACGAATGTATCCTCACGAACTTGTAGGGCAGATCATTAATATTGTGGCTGCGACCAACAAAACTTTAGTTGGTTTACAAGGTAAAGTGGTTGATGAAACAAAATTCACAATAAAAATTGAAGTGAATGGAAGTTTTAAAACTGTTTTGAAGAAAGGAATTTCCTTCGCATTAAGCAATGGGGAAATTGTTGAGGGAAACACAATCATAAAACGGTCTGAAGATCGGTTAAAAGGATAATAACATGAAAAAACAAAACGTACGAAAAATGGTACTTGGCGTTGAAGCGCCTAAAAAAGCTTTTGCTAGTGAAAACCATGATGAAAATTGTCCGTTTACTGGAAATTTAGCAGTAAAGAACGAATTAATTCGTGGAATTGTTGTTAAAAAAGATATTAGTAAATCTGCAACTATTGAATGGACTCGTTCAATATATGTACCAAAATATGAAAGGTATGAACTAAGAAAAAGTAGAATGCGTGTACATAATCCGCCTTGTATTGATGCACAAATTGGACAAGAGGTAGTTGCTGCACGAACAAGGCCTATTAGTAAAACAAAACATCACGTAATTATTCAAATTATCAATAAAGAAGAAAATACTAAAGAAAATGAAAGCAATAAGAAGTAGAGTCACGCGGGGACTACCTGTACAGGCAATTGTGCCAACTTGTGATAATTCAGGGGCTAAAATGTTAAAGATTGTTGCTGTTAAAGGGCATAAAACTGTTCAAGGAAGAATTCCTGCAGCTGGTGTTGGAGACTTAGTTTTAGCTTCAGTAAAAAAAGGGAAATTAGATATGAGAAAAAAAGTTGTTCCTGCAATTATTGTTCGTCAAAGAAAAGCTTATCGTCGTCCTGATGGAAGCAGAATTATGTTTGAAGATAATGCTGCAGTTGTTTTAAAAGATGAAAAAGGTAATCCAAAAGGAACTATTTTCAAAGGTCCTATTGCAAAAGAAGTTGCAGAAAGATGGCCAGCAGTAGCAAAAGTAGCGAGGATTATCGTATAAGATGGCACGATTAGTAACTAGTTGGAAATCAAGTACTCAACCGCGAAAACAAAGAAAGTTTCGTTACAATGCGCCTTTACACTTAAAACAAAAATTTATGCATGTGCATCTTGCAGCAGCATTAAGACAAAAATATGGAAGAAGAGATATTCAAATTAAACGAGAAGATAAAGTAAAAATATTACGTGGCCAATTTAAAGGAAAAGAAGGAAAAGTTTCAAGACTTTCTTTAATGAGGGGAAAAATTTATGTTACTGGTATTGAAAATATTAAAAAAGATGGTTCAAAATTACCTGCGGCTTTAGTAGCTTCAAACTTACAAATTATAGAATTAAATCTTGAAGATAAAAAAAGAAAACAGAAATTAGAAATTTATGGTGTTGGCAAAAAATCCAACAAACAGAAATTAGAAATTTCTGGAGCTAATAAAGATAAATTGGAGAAATCTACTAAAAATATTACTGTAGAAAAGAAGGAGTCAAAATGAAAAATCACTTGAAACGTATCGCAGCACCAAGGACTTGGGTAATTAATCGAAAAGAAAGAAAGTATATTGTTCGGCCAAACCCAGGAGCACACTCATTTGATTTTGGTTTACCATTAGGTTTACTTTTACGAGATGCATTCAAAGTTGCAGCAACTATGGCTGAAGCAAAAAAGCTTTTACACAATAATGAAATATTGGTTGATGGTAAACAAAGAAAAAATCACCGATTTATAGTGGGTTTATTTGATGTTGTTACATTGCCTGTATTAAAAAAATCTTTCAGGATTGTACTTGATAATAAAGGAAGAGTAGCAGTAAAAGAAGTTTCAGGAACCGAAGCACAACAAAAATTGTGTAAAGTTGTTGGAAAAAATGTTGGTAAAAAAGGAATTTTACATTATCATCTTCATGATGGTAGAACATTAAACTCAGACATTAAAGCAAATGTTGGAGATTCATTATTAATAACTTTCCCAAAAATTGAAGTTAAAGAGACTATTGCTTTAACTCCAGGAAACCAAGTTTTTCTAACCAGGGGAAAACATGGCGGTGCACAGGGGCAGCTTAAAACCATTAAAGGAAAAGAAGCAACATTTACTTCTGATGGAAAAGAAGTTGAAACTGCTAAAGCTTATTTATTTGTTACTGGAAAAACAAAACCACTAATCACAATAACACTATGACTAACGTAATGAAAACAATTCGGATCGAGAAAATAACCTTAAACATAGGTGCAGGTAAAAATGAAGATGCACTAAAAAAAGGAATCAAGCTTTTACAAAAGTTATCTACAAAAGCACCAATAAAAACTTTAGCTAAAAAAAGAATTCCTACTTGGGGATTAAGGCCTGGTTTAGCTATTGGGGCAAAAGTTACAATTAGGGAAGGTGCAGAAGCATTACTAAAAAGATTATTAGTAGCAAAAGAAAACACTTTGAAAATTAAAAATTTTGATCTTAAAGGTAACTTTTCATTTGGTATTCCAGAATATATTGATATTGAAGGGTTAGAATATGATCCTGAACTGAAAATTATTGGTTTAGAAGTTGCGGTAACATTAACTCGGCCAGGTTATCGGGTTAAACGAAGAAAATTACAGCCAAGTGCTATAGGGAAATCACATTCCATAACAAAAGAAGAAGCAATTGCTTTTGTTCAAGAAAAATTAGGGGTAACAGTAGAGTAAAAATGACAACAAGCGATTTTAGAAAAATGTTCACTCAGTTGAACCATAAGCTAGTGAAGAAAGCTAAATACATTAAGCATAATGCTCCTAAAAAACGATCTTGCGGGGTCGCATTAAGAAAATGTAAACATTGTGGTAGGGTGCGTGGCCACATTAACAAATATGGTTTACATCTTTGTAGACAATGTTTTAGAGAAATGGCACCAAAAATCGGATTTAAAAAATACAGTTGAGGCAAAGAAGAAAAAATGTTAAACGACCCATTGGCAGCAGCGTTAACTAAGATTTTCAACGCAGAACGTGTTGGAAAACGCGAAGTACTGATTAGGCCAGCCTCAAGAATGATGAAGCGTGTATTAGAATTGATGAATGAATCTCAATTTATTGGAAGCTTTGAAGAAATTACTGATGGCAAAGGTGGATCATTAAAAGTTAATCTTCTAGGGAATATTAACAAATGTGGCGTAATTAAACCACGTTTTTCTACAAAAACAACAGAATTTGAAAAATGGGAAAAGCGTTATTTACCTGCAAAAGATTTTGGAATTATTTTAGTATCTACTCCTCATGGTGTGTTAACTCATCATGAAGCTAAAGAAAAACATACCGGAGGAAAGTTGTTAGCTTACTGTTATTAAGATGAGAGAAGATTTACAAAAGGAAATTGTATTGTCTGATGGAGTTACTGCATCATTAAATGATTCAGTGTTAACAGTTAAAGGTCCAAAAGGTGAAGTTTCCAGAAATTTTTTACATCCTAAGGTAGCAGTTAATGTTTCTGAGGGTAAAATATTATTATTGGCTCTAAAAGCAACAAGAAGAGAAAAGACAGTTACTGGATCTTTTGTTGCCCACATTAAAAACATGATTAAAGGGGTACAAGAACATCATCTCTATAAACTAAAAATCTGTTCTGGACATTTTCCAATGAACGTTGCAGTTAAAGGACAAGAATTAGTAGTGAAAAACTTTTTGGGCGAAAGTGTACCAAGAAGATGCGAATTAAATCCTGCAGTTCAGGTTAAAATTAATGGAACTGAAATTGTTGTTACTAGTCCTGATAAAGAATTGGCAGGGTTAGTTGCAGCCCGTATTGAACTACTTTGCAGAATTACAAACAGAGATCGAAGAATTTTCCAGGATGGTATTTATTTAACCGAAAAAGCTGGAAAAATTATTGGCGGCTAAAATGAAAGAAAATAAAGAATTATTAGCGGTACGCAAAACGTTGAAAAAAAGTAAACCTTGGTTTGTAGTTAAAGAATCAAAGTTTTCTGCTAGAGTTAAATCTAGATGGCGTTATCCTAGAGGAAAACATTCAAAAGTAAGACAACAACATCGAGGAAGGCCAAGATTACCAAATCCTGGATATGGTTCTCCAAAAGCTGTAAAAGGTTTTCATCCTTCTGGATTGTTACCTGTTGTTGTTAAGACATTAGATGAATTAAATTCAATTGATTTAGCAACTCAGGGTGTACTGATTTCTGGAAAAATTGGAAACAGGAAAAGAATTGAATTATTAACTGCGGCTCAAGAAAAGAAAATTACAATTTTATCAAGTTCAAATTCAGAAAAATTGTTGAAAAAATTACAAGATAATTTTGTTGAAAGACAAAAAACAAGAAAGAAAAAAGAAACTGAAAAAGCAAAAAAAACTACTGAGAAGAAAAAAGTTTCCGAGAAAAAAACTCAAACTAAAGAAGAAAAATCAGAACCGTCAATTGAAGAAAAAACTAAAGAACAAAAGAAAGCAGTTGAAAAAACTATAACCAAAAGACAATGAAATTTAAAATAAATTTCAAGCATTCAGAGAGAATACAATGAAACATAAAAAACGTTTAGCAGCACAGTTATTGAAAACTTCGTTACATAAAGTACGTATTGCGCCAGGGGCACAAGAAGATGTATCAAAAGCAAT
The DNA here is from genome assembly GCA_018657475.1 of Candidatus Woesearchaeota archaeon. Taxonomy (GTDB): domain Archaea; phylum Nanobdellota; class Nanobdellia; order Woesearchaeales; family GW2011-AR9; genus JABHXC01. The sequence continues at coordinate 5,490 of JABHXC010000061.1, read as the reverse complement.
AACTCGATCAGATATGCGTGGATTAATTGCTATAGGTAAAATTGTTAAATCTACTAAAAATCAACATTCTCGTTCAGGAGCAAGAAAAATTTCTGAACAAAAACGTAAAGGGAGACAAAAAGGTGTTGGAACTAAAAAAGGTAAAAAGTATAGTTCTGTTACTAGAAAAGATAGATGGGTAGCACGTGTAAGGACACAAAGAGTTTTTTTAAGGTTGTTAAGAGAAAAAAAATTAGTAACTCCAAAAAATTATAGGCATTTATACACAAGAAGTAAAGGTGGATATTTTAGAAATAAGAGACATATTCGTTTATATATGGAAGAGCACAGTTTAATAGAGAAAAAATAATATGGCAAGAAACAAACCGCAAACGATCCAGTACCGGAGAAAACGTGAAAAGAAAACTGATTACAAGAAAAGGTTACATCTATTAACATCAAGACGACCAAGAGTAGTTATAAGATTGACTAATACTCGTTTAATTGCCCAACTAGTTCAATTTCAACCAGCTGGGGATTTAGTTTTAGTGGGAGTTCAATCGACATCTTTGAGAAAGTTTGGATGGCAATATTCTTGCAAGAATTTTCCAGCAGCTTACTTAACAGGATTATTATTTGCTAAGAAATCTGTTGCAGCTGGTTTTAAAGAAGCAATACTTGATACTGGATTGTTAACTCCATTAAGAAAAGGTAAGGTTTATGCATTTTTACGTGGAGTGTTAGATGGAGGTTTACAAGTTCCTGTTGGTAGTGATGAAATATTCCCTACTGAAGATATGGTACAAGGTAAACATGTTGCTGTTTTAGGCAGTAAAGCAAAAGGTAATCAGTTTACGCAATATTTAAAAACGGGTGTGAAGCCTGAAGGTATAACTGCACAGTTTGAAAAAGTTAAAGCACAATTACAATCATAAAAATGGTAACAGAAAAGAAAACAAATAGGAAAACTAATGATAGGAAACCTAGTGATAGGAAGCCTAATAATAGGAAATCTAGAAACCAAAGACCAAGAGAACAACAAAAAATATCTCCTGAACAAATTTTAGCATCTTGGCAACCAGTAACTACTCTTGGGAAGAAGGTAAAAAGTGGCGAAATAACTTCAATGCAACAAATATTTTCTAGTGGAGAATCTATTCTTGAACAAGAAATTGTTGATTTATTATTACCAAACCTTGAAGAAGATTTACTGTTAATTGGTCAAGCAAAAGGGAAATTTGGTGGTGGTCAAAGACGTGTCTTTAGACAAACACAGAAAAAAACTCGTGAAGGTAACAAAATAAGGTTTACTGCTTGTGCTGTTGTTGGAAACAAAAATGGTTATGTTGGCGTAGGAACTGGTAGAAGTAGAGAAACAGTTCCAGCAAGAGATAAAGCTAAACGAAGTGCAAGATTACATTTAATTCAAATTAGAAGGGGAAGCGGTAGTTGGGAATCTGATGCAAAAGAACCAAATTCAATACCTTTTGCAGTTACAGGAAAATGTGGTTCTACTGAAATAACATTATTACCTGCTCCAAAAGGAAAAGGATTAGTTATTGAAAAAGAATGTGCAAAAATTTTAGAATTGGCAGGAATTAAAGATATTTGGAGTAGGACCCGTGGTCAAACTAAAACAAAATTAAATTTAATTCATGCATTAATTGATGCATTAAAAAAATTATCTGAAATTAAAGTAAAACCATTAGATATTGAAAAATTAGGGATCATTGAAGGTAAAACTATTGATCAACCGACTGGAGAAGCTTAAATGACTAAAGTAGCAGTAGTTTTGGTAAGAGGAAGAGTAGGATTACAATATAAAGTAAAAGATACTCTTGATTTATTAAGATTGAGAAGAAAGAATTTTTGTGTTGTTTTAGAAAGTAACTCAGTAAACTTAGGAATGATCAATAAAGTTAAAGATTTTGTCACTTGGGGAGAAATTACTGATGAAACATTTAAACAGTTAGTTTCTGCTAAAGCTGAAGAGTGGCAAGGACGAACACAAGATCGTAAAAAGAAATATTCTTACAAAACTCTTGAAGTTGAAGGAAAACATTACAAACCTTATTTTAGATTAAACCCGCCAAGAAAAGGTTTTGGCCGAAAAGGTATTAAAATGGGATTTAAAGCTGGTGGTGCTCTTGGTAACAGAGGAGAAAAAATGAATGATTTAATTGAGAGGATGATTTAAAATGAATGTCTTAGAAGTAATTAAATTATCATTTACTAACCCTACAAAGTTGTTTGAACAAGTAGGAAAAAGTAAAAAGAATAACATTGGATTTTCTTTTGGTTACTTTGCATTATTATCTTTTGTTAATGCTACACTTGGTGCATTAGTTAGTTTATTATTTTTTTCTGCTTTTAGTTCATTTTTTAACTCACTTGGTGTATTGCCAGGTGTTGGATTACAATCCTTTGGTTATGGTTTTCAGGCACTTATTGGATTTGTCTTAGGATTAGGTTTAAGTTTTGTTTCTGCAGGTTTATTACACTTATGGATTCTTATCTTTGGTGGAAAAGCTGGTTATGCAAAAACTTATGAAATGGGTGCATATGCAGGAACTCCTGCTTTATTATTTGGTTGGATTCCATTTTTAGGACTTATTGGAAAAATTTGGTCATTAGTATTATTAATTATTGCAACTCAACGAGTACACAAGATTGAAAAAATGAAATCTATCTTAATGTATGTTATTCCATTCGTTGTTTTATTTATTTTAGGAATTATTTTAGTGGTTGTTGCTCTTGTCTTCGCTGCTGGAACTGGAATTCTTACGGCTACTGGGGGATTAGTATAATGGTTGTTCGTAAAAGAAAAAAAGTTACAAAGTATCGTGCTATGACTACACACGGTGGTGGACATAGAAAGAAACGTCGTGGTGCTGGTAGTCGTGGTGGAAGAGGAAGAGCTGGAACCGGAAAACGGGCTGGACATCATCGTCAAGGAGAAGTTCTTGGAAAACATGGTTTTGTTAGTAGAAAACCAACTCCTGGAAAGTCAATAAATGTTAATTTTTTCTCATTAGATATGGTAAATAAACTTGTTAGTGAAGGTAAGATTAAAAAAGAACAAGAAATGTATATTATTGATCTACCTTCTTTAGGTTATCATAAATTGTTAGGGACTGGTAGTATTAATGTTAGTGTTCGTGTAAATGTTGGAAAAGCAAGTGCACGAGCGATAGAAAAAGTAACCGCTGCTGGCGGTGAAGTGATAACAACTTCAGGGGATTAGATTAACATGGGCTTTATTGAACGGTTCGCAGCATTGATACCAGAAGTACGTGGCCCTCAACAAAAAAAGTTACCTTTTAAACAAAAACTTAAGTGGACAGCAATAATTCTTGTATTATTCTTTGTTATGGGTTTAGTACCTCTGTTTGGTTTAGGTCAAAATGCATTACAACAATTTGAATTTTTATCTATCATTTTGGGAGCATCTTTTGGTTCTATAATCTCTTTAGGAATTGGTCCATTAGTTACTTCATCTATTGTTTTACAATTATTAGCCGGAACAGGAATATTAAAAATAGATACAAACACTCCTGAAGGTAGACAAAGGTTTCAATCATTACAGAAAGTGTTATCTATTTTCTTTATAGTATTTGAAGGTGGGATATATGTATTAATGGGCGGTTTAGCACCTTCTCCTATAGGAAGTCAATTAGCAAACGGTGCGGTGATGACTTCTGCATTATTTTTTCAATTAGAAATGTTATTGATTGTTCAGTTGATCATAGGTGGTTTAGTTATCATGTTCATGGATCAAGTAGTTAGTAAATATGGTTTTGGTTCAGGATTATCGCTTTTTATTGTTGCAGGAGTAGCACAACAAATATTTATTCGATCATTGAACTTTTTACCTTCGCCAACAAATCCTGACATAATGGCAGGTGCAATACCAGCGTTTATACAATCGTTGGGGAGTGGTGATGGGATTACTGCTGCATTGCAAATAGCGGCAGTTGCGTCGACATTTATTGTATTTTTAATTTGCGTTTATGGGCAGGCAATGAAAGTAGAGATTCCTTTATCTTTTGGTAAAGTTAGGGGTTACGGTATGCGTTGGCCACTAAATTTTTTTTACACTTCAAATATTCCTGTTATTTTAGTTGCAGCTTTAATGGCAAACATTCAATTATTTGCTTCATTATTTGAAAATTGGGGGATTCCTTTCTTAGGTACTTTTTCTAACGGTTCTCCTATTTCTGGTTTAGTTTTTTGGTTAAGTCCGCCAAACATTGTACAGGCAGTTATTCAAGGAAGTTTTACTGGCGTAATGATTGGACAGGCTTTAATTTACATTTTAGTGTTCATGATCGGTTCTACTATCTTTAGTATATTTTGGATGCAAACTGCTAACATGGATGCTAAATCGCAAGCTAAACAAATAATGTCTTCTGGTTTACAAATCCCTGGTTTTAGGCGTGATCAAAGAGTATTGGAAAGAATTTTGAACAGATACATTTGGCCATTAACAATTGTTGGTGGTGCAGCAGTAGGATTATTAGCAGCATTAGCTGATTTAACTGGTGCTTTATCTAACGGTACTGGGATTTTATTAGCAGTAATGATCGTATACAAAATGTATGAAGAAATTGCTAAAGAACACATGATGGACATGAATCCCGCTATGCGAAAGATGATGGGATAATTGCGTAATTTTTATAAACAATGTTTTATGTGAGAAGATAAATGGCTTTTATTGATCCGGTATTGAATCCGTTATTGAACTTAGGACCTTTTTGGGCAATCTTTATCGTAGCTATAGTAGTTGCAATGATTTCTATTCTTGCATATAAATTCTTAACTAATCAGAAAGAGATGAAAGAAAATAGAGAAAAGCAAAAAGAATATCGGCAAAAAATTAAAACTCTTAAAAATGATCCTGAAGAAGCTATGCGGCTTCAAAAAGAAATGTCTAAAATGGCTATGGGGAGTATGAAACACTCATTTAAGCCAATGTTGATCACTATTGTACCATTTTGGTTAATTTATTTATGGATGGCAAGCCATTTAGCTTACGAGGAAATTCGTCCAGGAGAACCTTATTCTGTTAGTGCAGAATTTAGTGAAGCGGTTATAGGTGAAAAAGCAACATTACTTGTTGAAGAAGGTACGGAGTTAGTTGGAGATGCAACTAAAACTGTTAGAATAGAAGAGCCGTTAACTTGGCAGTTGAGGAGTATTGAAGGAGAACATTTTGTTACAATAGCAGTAGATCAAGAACAACAGGCAAAAAAAGTTTTAATAACTGAAGAATTGGAATATGAACCAGCATTGACTGAATATGAAAATTCTGCTATTAAAAGTATTAACATTAATTATAAAAAATTACACCCATTAGGAGAGTTTTCAATTTTTAGTTGGTTACCTGGTTGGTTAGGATTATATTTTCTTTTGACATTAGTATTTAGTGTTGCTTTAAGAAAAGTGTTTAAAGTTTATTGAGATTATATCTTAAAAATATTTTTTTTCAGATACCTTTATAAACAGCTTTCC
>JABHXC010000060.1 GCA_018657475.1 Candidatus Woesearchaeota archaeon | reverse complement strand
GCAAGACATTCAGCATCAGCTAATTGTGAAGATGTACCTATAATATCAGCATCACATTGCCAAAATTCTCTATATCTACCTAATTTTAAAGGTCCATCTCTAAACACCCTACCCAATTCATACCTTTTAAAAGGCATTTTTAATGTAGGGTTCATAGCAACAAACCTCGCTAATGGTACGGTTAAATCAAAACGTAATGCTAATTTTCTTTTTCCTTGATCAGTTAACCTAAACGTTTCTTTGAACACATCACTTGTGTCACCAGCTCCACCTTTTGCTTCAAAAGTTGATAATTTTTCAATTATTGGTGTCTCAAGTGGTAAAAAACCATATAATTGAAAAGCTTGTTGAAATGTAGTAACTATTTGATTCTTTAACGCTTTTTGTTCTGGTAATATATCTCTTACTCCTTTTGCTGTTTGCATTTGTTTCCCTCCAGAAACATTGAAAATTGCTTTGTGATTTTCATTTTCATATGCCTCCTACTAATGTTTTTTTGTTTATATAACTTTCAGTAATTATAGAGGGCCATAGACGGGAATTGAACCCGCTCCTAGAGCTTTCTGCAAAAAAAGTTCCAAAAACGTTTTTGTTATTCCACAGACTCCAATGCTAACCTTTACACTACTATGGCCATAAAATGTTTAGAATAATCTGGCGTTCGCCCACTTAGTGATGGATAAAACTAACTAAAATTAATTTTACACTAAAGTTAAAACTAGAAAAAAGGTTACTAACAGTGAATACAATCAACTCTTTGAGTCATAATTTATGAGAATGAGTAGTTTTATTTAAATGTTTAGAAAGAAAATGGGGCGATCGGGGGGAATCGAACCCCCAACCGAAGCTCCACAGGCTTCTATGATAACCGTTTCACCACGATCACCGCAATAGATTTTTCCGGAGTCAGATATTTAAATCTTTCTGGAGGAATTCTGTCTATTGGAGATATAATTAATGATCCGGTCTCTCTTATACTTTAGTGCCATATTATGAGCCACATAGTCTTTGAAAAAATTAGAATTTTTTGATGAAACACAAAACTCCAATCGATAACTCTTACCGGAAATTCTTCTACCTTGATATATGGAGTTATTATAACTTATTGATTGAGAAGCCCCTATATTTAGAATCTGTTTTATTGCATCCATCAATTCCGTTGCAGGTTTTCCAGAAGTAATTCTTAGAACACATTGAGGATACTTTGGTCTTCTTATCCTAACATCACCATCACCATCAATAACTCCTGCAAGATAAGCTCCAAAGTATTGTTCATTGTTTAAAACCCAACGAGGAGGTTTTGGGGGATCAGAGAAATCAATTTTTAATTTATCAAAAATAGGAAGAAGATTCTTAGCACCAAATTTATACTCAATAGTATTTCTTTTTTTATTTTCCCATATTGTTCCTTTCACCCCAAATATCTCATCAGAAACATTTCTAAATTTTTTAAGCATAGGCAATGAACGAAAACCAACATCAAGTACAACCAAATATCTCAACAAATTTCTACTTTTAACAAACTGTTTTTTTAAGTAACCATCTGTTTGTGCTACACCAAGCCAATAAGCCAGATTTTCTGAGTTCATATGGTTATTTCCTCATTGATAAAAAATGATTAGTTTAAGTTTTTAGATTCAATAAGAATTTTCTAGATATAAATGCTATCTGAACTTGTCCAGTTGACCAGTGGTTATACGACGGTCGCCATGATAATAATCGACCAATATAGCTTATTTAAACTTTTCTAGAATGTTTTCTTTCTATTTCTACCATAATAATTATCACACTATATAACTAAAACATTCTGCTTTCTAACAACTTTAACTGTAAATTTCTGTGAAAATCCTAAGAATTCTCCACCTGCTTGAATAGGAATAGGCACCTCACTTTTAACAACAATTTTCTTACCAGAAAAAGAAAATAATGGCGGTTTTGCTTGCCCAATATGAACCAAAATTAATGCCCACAACCTAATGAATCTGTTAGATAAAGAAAAATGAGAATTAACATAAGCCAATCCGTGTACTTGTCCATCATTTGGTGGAACTTCTCCAGCCAAACCTCTTATTCCATAACCAAAGTAAGGAATCTTTGCAAGAGTTACAGCCATACAATTTTTCCAAGTTTTCTTTTTTCCATCAATAAAGCAAGTAATGTTATAATCACTTTTACATTTCCAAAATGCTTGCCAACCTGCAGAAAAATATCCAACAAATCCATGTTTATTTCCAACTAAACGAATCACTTCAGCGTCTAACCCAGCAACAAAAAGTCCAGTTTGAAATTTTCCTTTTTCCCAAGAAACTTCTAAAACATCTAAAGGCATTTCATGGAATGGAAAACGAGAACGTAAATAATTAAATCTATTTCCTTTGTAGAAATAAGAATAATATGCATTTCCAGCACCAAAAGGAAAAAAACCTAACCTCTTTTTAGCAAATGGTGTATAAGCTAAAGCACTTTCAAAAGAACCATCACCACCAGCAATAATAATATTTTTTACTTTACCAATTTTTTTTTCAATTCCAGAGTACATATTTTTCTTTCTTGGTAAATAATAAATTTTTATCCCACGACGTCTAGCAAATGTTTTCAACAATCTTCTTCTATATCTATCCCTGTAACCGCTTGATCTTCTGTTTGCAAGAATTACCATTTCTTCTTTAGGTATTTTTTTTCCAGAAACAATTGATTTTTTAACACCACGAATTGTAAAATATAATTGCCAAATAATAGAACCAATTGCAGCTAACATTGACAATCCAATTAAGATCAATGCTAAAATCCCCATAAATGCACCAGATTTAACGGTAACAACATTTAATGTCTGTAAAAGTTGATTAATAACTAATAAACCAACAAGCGCATACTGAAAGGCAATCATTGGACGTCTGAACAAATATCTTTGTACAACAATGGCATTTTTTGTGATATAAAATCTACAAATGTTAACAATCACATCACGAGCAACAAATATCAATAAAGGAAATAAAAGTAAATTAAACCCACTAATATGAATAATCAATAATCCATAAACAACAATTTTATTAGTGATAGGATCAAGAAACGAACCAATCTTTGTTATTTCATGTCGTTTTCTTGCAACATAACCATCTATCATATCTCCAATAATAATTAAAAATAAAGTAGCTAAAGCAATACTAACTAAAACAACAGAATCCTGTAATACACTCCAAAAAAGTAATGGAATAAACAAGAACCTTGCTCCAGTAATAAGATTAGCTAAACTCATATGTAAAAGAAGCCTAAGAAGCTTTAAAAATGTATTTACATTCCCATTGGAGGATAACCTTGTGGTGAAGAAGCTTTACCTGCCAACAACACATCATCAATTCTTAATAATAATTCTACAACTTCCATTGCAGAAGCTAACGCAGTAGTTTTAATTTTTAGTGGTTCTAAAACTCCTGCTTGCCAAGCATCAATTACTTTTCCACTAACTACATCTAAACCTGCATGCCTCTGTCCTTGATCATGTGCAACTCTTAATGCAGTTAACATATCAATCGCATCTAATCCTGCATTTTCTGCTAAAGTTTTAGGAACTATTTCTAATGAAGAAGCAAACGCCTGAACAGCTAATTGTTCTCTTCCTTGTAATGTTTGCGCATAAGAATTAATAGATTTAGCTAATGAAACTTCAACAGCACCTGCACCAGCAACAACTTTACTTTCTTTAACAGTTGTTATCACATCACCAACAGCATCAATAACTGCTCGTTTAACTTCTTCAGCAATATGAATAGTTCCACCTCTAACTAACAATGTAACAACTTTTGCTTGAGGACACTGTTCAACAAAAATAAACTGTTCAGTTCCAATTTTTCTTTCAGCTACTCTTCCTGCACTTCCAAGATCTTGTGGAGTTAGTTCTTTCCACGAATTAACTATTTTTGAACCAGTTACTTTAGCTAAACGTTCCATATCACTTTTACTAACCCTACGTAATGCTAAAATTCCCGCTTTTGCTAAGAAATGTTGTGCAACATCATCTATTCCTTTTTGACAACATAATACTGTTGTTCCAGTAGCTTGAACATGTGCAACTATCTGCTTTAATGTTTGTTCTTCTTTATCAAGAAACGCATCTAATTGATCAGGAGAAGTAATTTGAATTTTAGCATCAATTTCTGTGTTTCTTATTTCTAATGGAGTGTTTAACAATGCAATTCTTGCTTGTTCTACAATAATTGGCATTTCTGAATGTACTCGTTCTTTTTCTAGTACTATTCCTTTAACTAAGTTAGTTTTCTCTGCTCGTTCTCCAACTAAAGCCATAACTTTAACATCATCTCTTTGTAATGATGCTAAAGAACTCTGTTGAGAAATTTGCTGAACAGCTTCTACAACTAAATTTGCTAAATGTTCCCTGTTTGCTTCTGTTCCTTTTCCAGTCATAGCAGTGACAGCAATTTGTTGCAATAATACAGGATCATCCAATGTTACAGTGGTAGCAATTTCATTTAAAACTCGCTGACACTCTTTTTCAGCTAATCTGTAACCTTTAGTCAATAATGTTGGATGAATTCGTTGATCTAATAATATTTCTGCTTGTTTTAATAACTCACCAGCTAAAACTACTGCCGTTGTTGTTCCATCCCCTACAACATTTTCCTGAGTTCTAGCAATATCTACTACCATTTTTGCAGCAGGATGTTCAATTTGCATTTCTTCAAGAATTGTTACTCCATCGTTAGTTACAGTAACATCGCCAGCAGCATCCACTAACATTTTATCCATACCTTTTGGCCCTAATGTGGTTCTAACTGCATCAGCTACAGCTCTTGCAGCTGCAACATTAATTCTTTGAGCATCTTTCCCTTTGGTTCTTTGTGTATCTTCTGGTAGAATAAACACTGGTTGTATCTGTTCCGACATAATAATTTCCCCCATTTTCTTGCTAGAAATTAGTTTTATAAAGATTATGGAAGATACCTAGCTGAATCATACACTTTTAAGCATAATAATCTTTATTAACCCGCTTTTCCCTAAAATCTGCGGGTGGTAAAAACGTCACGAGTTATTTTCTTAGGAACTGCAGGAACTGCAGCAGTTGCAACAAAACAGTTACGTTCTTCAGGCGGCATTATCTTTCAAATAGAAGATTTACAATTTCATTTAGATCCAGGCCCAGGAACGATTGTTAAAGCAAAAGAATTAGGAATAAATTTACACCATACCACTGCCATTTTAGTCTCAGATAGTAACATTATTCATTGTAATGACGTTAATATTCTTGTAGATGCTATGACCCATGGAGGAATTGAACATCGTGGTTTAATCCTTGCAAGCAAATCAGTAATTCAAGATGATGTTCCTTTTTTGATGAAACATTATAGAAACTTCATTGAAAAAATCATTCCAATTGAGCGAGACCATAAGGTAGGGATAGAATTAGTAGAAATTAATGCTTTATCTGTTGAACAATCAGATCCTGTTGCAATCGGGTTTAAGTTTTTTTGTCCAAAATATACTTTAGCTTATACTGGGGACACCATTGTTACTGATAAATTATTAGAAGAGCTAAGCGGAACAGATATACTTATTCTTAACGTTCCCTTTCCAGGCAATAAAGGCGATGATAAACATTTAAACACTGAAAATGCAATTAAAATTGTTTCTCATGTACGTCCAAGATTAGTTGTTTTAACAGGTTTTGGTTTAGAAATGTTAAAAGCAGACCCACTTTCAGAAGCTAGAGAAGTACAAAGAATTACTGGTGTACAAACAATTGCTGCAAGAGACGGATTAAGTATCGCACCTGCAGGCTATAAAGAATATAAAAGCCCAGTTAGAGGTTTTGATTAAATGGCAATACCTACAGTAAATGAAATCTCTGATCTTGTTGAGAAAGTTAATCTTGTAACTGTTAAGCCAGAAAATTTTGCTGAGTTCAAAGCAGGGGCAGAAAATTTCTTTGCAGATGGTGAATTTTTAAGATTTACCAGGAATGGTTATGTTGATAGAGATAAAGAATGGGAGCAGTATAACTCTGGTAGCGATGGAAATGTTATTAGATTAGAAAAAATAGACATTTCTCTTTCGCCATCACACAAGAACCATTGGGCGGCCATCCATATGGGTTTTGACGTTCCATTCTTCACTATGACATTAAATGATCAAAAAACAGCCCAATATTGGACAGAAGGAAATAAGTTTTACATGCGTTTTGATGATGCTAGAAGACATCTTCCTCAAAGAAATCCAGGTGATGAAGGTGTTTATGTCAAAGTGGAACTTTAGAATAATCATTTATTCAAAAGAATAATCAAATCAAAAACATTAACAAATAAACAATTCCTAATCCAACAAAACAACCTGCTCCTATAAATGGCATTGCGGGATAAAATTTCTTATCTTTACTAAAGAACAATAATAATGCTAAACCTAACATTGCAAAGATAGGAATAATCATTGCTTGCCACAATCCAAGTTCCTTAAAAACAACTCCTGCAAAGATCAAAGGAAATCCAATATCACCACCACCTAAAAGAGCAGTACGAACTTTTTTTGTTTTAACTCCTTTTTTTCTTTTTGAAGGAAGTTTGTATGGAATTAATAAACCAGCAAAAATTCCTTCTTTTGTTTGAGACTTTGCTAAAGTTATCATGTGTTTAGATTTCCATACTGCATAAGCATCATAAACCGCTATTAAGACTAAAAGAATACTAATTGAAAGAATATCAAACCAAGAAACAAATATTGCCGCCAATCCACCATAAATAAATAATTCTGTGAAGTTATGTACAAAAATGTTTGGTTTCCATAATTTCCATGCAGCAAAAAATGCTGCTAAAATAAATGCTACAACCGTTGGCATGAATGGATCCCATGCTATAGTTAATGCAATAAATACTGCCATTAAAAACCATCCTTTCCAAATAATGGTTAGTTTATGTTTAACTAATAATAACATAATTACCGTCCCACCAAGAATAACAAGAATTATTGGAAGAAAAGATGTACGTTCTTGTATAGGTGGTCGTTCTCCTATGGGAAGATCTTTAAATTCAGTAATTCCTGTTTCTGCTGACCGTTCAACATCAACATACTGTTCAACAATTCCTAAACCAACATATTGTGCAAGTAGGAACAATAATAAAAGAAATATTGTTATTTTTACTGAATGTTTCATGTATTAAGTAAATTTTATGAGTTTATATGTGTTACGAGAAACCAACATAACTCATTTGTGGCTGTTCAATTTTTTCTTCTTTAACAAATGTCTTAAACAAAGGAATTGCAATAGGTACAGCAAATTTAGTAAATGTTGAAGTTACTATAGCTTCTCCCCTATCTAAAGCGGCAATGTTTCTGTTATCTTGAGAAAGATCTTGTGGTGCAGATTCAATCACTGCTTGCCTTTCAGTGTTCATTTCTATCCCTAAAATTATTTTTGTGTTCATATTAGCAAGAATAGTTTTAGGAATCTCTGAAGGTAATTGAGTTATTGCAATTAAACCAACTTGAAACTTTCTTCCTTCTCTTGCAAGAGTATCAAAAATGTTTGTACCTTGTTCTAAAACTTTTTTACCTAAAACTCTTGGAGCTTCCTCTAAAACCACAGAAATTACTGGTTTATTTTGTAATTGTCCAGTTCTTTTGTAATATTTGTATTTGTTAAAAATTTCAGTAGTTATCATGCTACCAATAAGAATTTCTACAGCACCAGAAAAATAACTAGTATCAATAATAACGGTTTTACTTTGCTCTAATGCACTACAAATATCGGTGATAGTATTTTCTCCCGCTTGTGTAGAGAATACCCCTTGTGCAGAAAATTGATTATCAGTAATATCTAACCCCAATAATGAAATTAGTTTTCTTTTAACAACAGCTAATGTATCTTCATGAAATCTCACTCCTTCTATTCTTTTTTCTTCCAATAAACTTTGTATCCATTGTTCTTTAAACTGTTTATGATATGCATGAAAACATTGCCGTTGTGGATCAGATAATGCTATTGCACCAGTAAAATGTTCTGGCTTTAACCTTGTAAGATTAATTTTTAATGTTGCAGCTCCTGGAGGTGGAGTAGCTGGAGTGTAATACACAACACTTTCTTTGTTAGGATGGTCTTTTAATCCTAAACTGTTTCTACCATAATATTCATCATGTGGGTCTAAAACTAACATTCCAGCGTAATGTTGAGAAGTAATGTTCCATAGTAGGCAAGACATCAAATTACTTTTTCCTTTTCCTGTAGATGCAGGAATCAACACATGATGACTCAATACATCTTTCCCAGGTAAAGAAATGTTAAAGTTCAATGACTTACTACCGCTTCTTAATTTACCTGTTTGTATAGGAAATGTAGGTTTTGTAATAAAGGTCAAATCTTCTTCTTTAATAGCTCTTACTTTTCCAAAGAAAGGTGGTAATTTCTTACACGTCTTACTATCTTTTGTGATAGTTAACATTGGTTTTAACAATGCTAATTGATAATTTCTCATTTGTGGATCCATTAAATGAAAATCTCCTTGTTCTAAGTTCATTCCTGCGACCATTTCTAAGTTTTGTTGTGATATTTGACTACCATAAGTTAAATCAAATGCTTGTAAAAGAAAAGTCTCTTCATGAGATTCTAATATTAATAATTCACCAATTTCTATCTGTTCATTAGCCTTAACTCTCATAACTATCTTAGAAAAATCTCCTGCTACTACTTGCCCTTTAATCATGGCATAATGGTTATTGAAGAGTTTTTAATGATTTGTTTGATAGAAAATATTCCCAAATGGAGTTTTACAGTAAGACTTATAAAGAAGTAATACTTTTTTTAGTTATGGAAGCTAAAACAATAAAAGATATTGATGAGAACACTTGGACTACATTCAAAAGTTACGCTGCAAAAAACAATATTAAATTAGGAAATTTTTTCAAAACACTGGTAGAAGAACACAAAATGAATACAGAAAAATTTTGGGAGGAAATTCTATTTGGAGAAAAAATAATAACTGAAAAAGAAGCAGAAGTGTTAATGGAAACATCAACTTCGGTTAGGAAAGAATATGGGTTTAGAAAATGAGTCTAATTCTTGATACAAGTATTGTTATTGACTTGGAAAGAAAATATCAGCCAACAATAGAAAAGTTAATGACTCTTAGAAAACAATATCCTTCCTCAGCAAGAATAACTTTTGTTACTGCTTTTGAAATTAATCTGGGATTACTCAAAAAATCCATTAAAAATAGAAATAAAGGGATAGAATTTCTAAACAAATTTCCTGTGTTACAAACTACAATAAAAACACCATTAGCACTTGCCGAATTAAAGACAAAATATGAAGAAAAAGGAGTTCGATTACCTTTAGCAGATTTACTCATCGCAACATTGGTTAAAGAAAATCAAGGGATATTAGTTACAAAAGATCAAGACTTTAACAGTATTGAAGAAATTAAAAAGATAATAATAAAATGACTCCGCAACCTTTATAAAAGACCTGGAGTGTGAAGATGCTATGGAAGCAACAGTTATGCATTTCAGGCAAGGACGCCATCATCAAAACACTAACCAGATGATTCTTAAAGTTGCAGATTCAACTGAAGAAGCTGAGAAAGTTATTGGTAAAGAAGTCGTTTGGACTTCACCTTCTGGAAAAGAAATTGTTGGTAAAATTTCTGCATTACATGGTAGAAACGGTAATGTCCGTGCTATCTTTGCTGAGAAAGGTTTACCTGGCCAATCTCTTGGCACTAAAATTCTGATTAAATAATTCTAAAAAAGTTTTAAAAAAATAATTAAAAAAGAAAAAAAGGTTATGTTTAATGTCTATTCAATTCTTCACGAACTTTATCTTCAACAGCTAAAGCACCAAGAGTGTTCTTATGAATTTGTGCCAGAAGTTTACTTGCACTTGCAACAGCTTTATGAGCTTCTTCCCAAAGGGGATCTGCCATTG
>JABHXC010000059.1 GCA_018657475.1 Candidatus Woesearchaeota archaeon | reverse complement strand
AGTTTTCTATAACTTGGTAAGGTCTTAAATCCATTTTTTCCCATAACTTTTCTTGCTTGTTTAATTGTATAATCCAAATCTTGCCAAACCCCCATCTCTTTTCTCTTTTCTTCTTCTCCCAATAATTCTCTAAATTTGTGAAATCCATCATGATGTCTTGCAATTGCACTACATAAACCAGAGTATCCTAACTCTCTTAGTTTTGGTCCACTTGGTAAGGTTTCAAATCCATTCTCTTTCATAACTGTTCTTGCTTCTTCAATGGTATAATCCAAATCTTTCCATTGATTACGCTGCTTTAAAGGGATAGTACTATCCTCTACTATATCTCTAAGAATCTCCAAAACATCATCATCTAGGTTACTCATTCTGCATGTCCTCAACAATTTGTTTCAGAATATCTAACTCATCATTAGCATAACCAAGTTGTAATCTAACTGCAATAAGACCACCGTGATGTTTGTTAATTCCTTGGTACAAACCGTAATTTTTTTCTTTTAGCTCTTTTGGTGTAGGGAACCTACCACTTAATTCATTAATAATCGGTTCTAACTCTACTTGAATATTCTCAAAATCTTTAAGATAGCCATTAGGTTTCTTTTTGGGTGGAGGAAAGACTTTGTTTGTAATTCCTACTGCCAAAACTTTATCATAGAATCTTCTTGCAATTTTTCCAGCCCCGTACACTTCGCCCCGGCTCATTCCCGCAAAGTTGCCCCTATAATAATCTCTAAAATCTTTTAAAGAAAATTCAGAAAAAGAACCAATGTCTTCTACTGAAACAATCTTAACTTCAATAGTTGGACCACATTTTTGAGGAAAAATTTTCTCTTGCAAACCACGTTTATAAACTTCTTTATAGTATTGTCTATTTTCTTGTTTAATCTCAGATCGCTTCATCCTTTGACAATACTCTCGCTGAAAATCAAACAATTCTTTATCACTAAGATTTCTCCATCTCCCTACTCTCTGTGGAAGAACTTCGTCAGCAAATCCACAAGAATGAACTTTTTTATAAAACCCGCGATGTTCCTTCTTTATCTCTGAGCGAGTCATTCCCACACAGTTCTCTTGCAGATAACTCCTAAACTCCTCAACCGTTGTAAATCCTTGCCAGTTTTTACATTTTTTTGGTTTAATAGAATCTTCTACTATGCTTTCAAGTTTTTCTAAGATACTATCACCCATTATACTAACCTCACCAAACCCGTTTTAGGATCAATGATTTTTTTCTTCTTTCCTGTATATTCTTTTCTTTTTACAGTCTTAATACCAGCTCCTACAGGAGAAATTTGTTCTAAAGATATATCCGATTCTGGTTTCTTAGTGTCATTCACTATAACTTCTTCCACATAATTAGGATTTTCTAAAAGAAAATATTTTTTATCTGTTAAATTAGGTTTATCAACTTTTTGGAATAAAGAGAATGTAGTAGATCCTAACTTTCTACCATAAGCTTCTGCATAATGATTCCCAAACATTTCTTTCAAAACTTTAATTAAATCTCGGGAAACAGCATGACGTTTAGATTTTACAACAGTATCAAAACCAGCTTTTTCCATTCCAATAAAAAACTCTTTAGAAAAATGCCAGCCTCCAATTCCTAATTGTAATAAACCTCCCTCATCAAGAATCCTGTTAGCTTCAAGCATATACTGGGAAAATTTTTCTTTATTTTGAAGTAAAGTAATTGAAGAGTTATCTACAAAATCAAATTTACCAAACTGTTCAAAGAAAACTTCATCAAAAACTTGTGGAGTACCGCACATATCTGCAAGATATTTATTGGGGTTAGGACTTAAATCATGCATTGGTTGTGAAAAGTCTCGATCAACAACTAAAGGTACTTCAAAACCATGTTCATTAACAAGCTCTCTCATATCTTGGAAAGCAGAGAATAATATCCCTTGTGCAGCTGCATCAGCTAAGAATAAATGAGGAAATTCAATTTCTTTTTGTGAACTTCTTTTAACTAAATCAGCTATTTTAGCTCGAGCTAAAAGGTAAGGACCTAATGTTTCAAAATTATCAACATACTTTTGAACAAACTCTTGATCATGCCAACATTCAATTGGAGAATCAGCAATTACTTTTCTAATTTCTTGCCCAACAGTCTGTTCATAAAAATCTTGCTGTACGCCGGAATGCGATTTACCTTTTTTTCTTTTCCGAACAGATTTAGTTTCAAAATCAGTTATGTCATCAATGTTATAATTAGATAAATCAATAGACAACCCACCTTTCCTTTTAAGAATAATATCTTTAAGTCTTTCACGATCTTTTCCAGCCCATAGTAATTCTTTTTCTTTATCGAGAAGTTCAACACCATCTAGAGACATTTTAATATTTTCTCTTTTAGTATCAACTAATTCTTTAACATCTTGATCAATGGAATCTTTTCCATAGAGAAAATGTATTTTTGCTTTTCCTCTTTGTCCTCGACGAACAATTCTTGCTACTGCTTGATCAGTAGTAGCTGGACTATAATGTTGATCAAGAAAAATTCCAGTAGTAGCTGCAGAAAAGTTTAAAGATACACCTCCTGATTTTGTAGTGCAAACAATCCCGTCTAACCCATTAGAAAGACGATCAACAGCATTTTCTCTATCTTCATCTTTAGTTTCAGCATCAATAGAAATAAATTCTACTTCACGACCACATTTCTCTTGTAAGTGATCTATTAAATCTTCTTCAAGTGTTTTAATCCCTAATCTCTTAAATTCAGCTGATAAACCTAATTTTTTATATTCTCGTTCTAACCTTTTAGCTTCTCGTGTTACTCCTTCTGCAAACATACTTGAAAAGATAACTACTTTTCCTGTTTCAACATCAGAAAGAATCTCTTCCAACTTGTTATATTTAGCCGAATCTTCTCGACTAACTTTACCAATTAAACCCATCTCTTGTAGGATAATGGGAGAAACTAAACGAGGATCTAAAGCAGCGTACCTCATTTGAACCAACCAATCTTTTTTACTATGTTCAAAAACGTAATCCATAATTTGTCTTTGTATTGGAGTAAGGTCAATATATTCATCAATACGCTCACATCCAGGTAAATCTGTAACTTCTTCAGAAGTTCTTCTAATCGTTCTTTCTTTTACCAAAGCATATAGAGCACGAGGATCTCCATCATAAATCTCTTTGAATCTTTTACTAATGTTATCAAATTGTAATTTCTTCCCTTTCACACCATCAACTTCTTTTTCTTTCATGAAATATTCTGGTCGTAAAATAAAAAGAATATTAGCATAATCGTCCAAGTTATCTGGCATAGGTGTTCCGGATAATAAAGAAACATGATCTATACTTGGATGAGTAGCAAGCATCCGGACAGCTAAACTTTCAGTTTCTTTTCCTTTTTTTGTTTTATTACGAGTATTTCTAGCTTCTTGAATTTCATCAACAATAATTTGATCATAACCAAGGTCCATTAAAACCTCATAAACTTTTTTAGATTCTCCATTTACAGAGAAATCACATAACAATTGTTCATAATTAACAAAAATAAAATCTGCTTCACGCATTTCTTCTAAAAACTGTTCATCTTTTCTTCCATTGACCCAAGCAACTTTTTGTTTTTCGGTGAAGTATCTTTTCTCAATTTTCCCCTCTAATCCATCTGACCAAGCTTTACTACTTGTTTTTGGTCCTACAACTAGAACTCTACCAGAAACTTCTTTGCCATTATCCTGTTTCTTTTTCTCAATAAGCGGTTTCATCAAAGCAGCTATTGCTGTTTTACCAGTTCCACAATCATCAAAAATTCCAAACTTACCTTCAACTAAATTTTCATACATTGCAATAGCTTGATGTAAAGAAGGTAAGACATTTTCTTCTCCACTAACTGGATGCCTAAACTGAGAATTAATGTGTCCTAAAGCTAACATCTCCTCTTGAAATTTTAAGTAACCACGATAAGTTTCTAACTGGTCCTCATAAAGAAAACGAATATTACTATTCTCTTGTTGATTAACATATTGTTCTAATGAAGTTAAAGCAGCTTTAGAATCAGTTTCATTTTTAAAAACACCAAAACAATCTCGTTTTGCTTTCTCTCTCAAAATGAGGAAAAGTCTTTTTCGATCATCATTTTCGGGAGTATCATCCTCTTCCATAGAGTTAAAATGATCTTGAGGTAGTGCTCGTAGAAATCCTTGATAACTTGGTTCTTTATCTTCGGATTTAGGAGTAGGATCTTCACTATCTTCTCTGTATTTAGGACCGGTTCTTTTCTTTTTACGATCTTGTAAAATACTTCTGGCAACACGATATAAATTATCATAATTACCAATCTGTTTCAATATTTCTCCACGTATAGAAGGAATATTTAACAGAAACGCTGCGTATAATTCAGGATCTTTATCTTCATCAATATCTTCAAGTAAAGAGAAGTAATCAGTATCTGTTTCTACACTAGCTTCTTCAAGAATTTTATATAATCCATCTTTAGCACGATTCAAAGTATCTTCTTCAGTAAACCAATATCCTGCTAATCTTGCTCTATCTACAAATTGATCAAATTTTGATTGTTCACAGAAAGGATTTTCTTGGTATATTTCACCCATAGCTTGGCTTAATGTAGCTTTCTTTGTAGCCTTCAGTAAATCTCTTACTTTTTTAATTCTCTCTGGAGTATATTTTCCAGAAGCTACGTACCTATCCAAAATTGTTTCTATGAGTTCTTTTGCCATGATTCAAAGTGAATCACCTCATTTAATGTAGAAAAATCCTTGACAATTTGAAGGAACGTTTGATTTATTACGTTTCTTAACTTCAATAGAATCTACAGCACCACCCTCAATTCTTAAGTCCCTACCATTAATTATATCATAACCATCAAAATCTGGAGTTATTTGTAACGCTTTACTCAAATTTCCTGGACCTTGGGCCACTTTCTTAGTATCATCAAAGACATATTCAGCGGCAACTAAAGTTACACAAGAATGACCATCATCACAAGTGATGTCAGTTAATCTTTTTCCATGTTTAGTACTTACAGATACTGTTCCAGGAGTGTATTCATCAAATTTGTGTGGTGTATGATCACCAGACAATCCCTGCCAAGCAGACACTTCTACAATTCTTCCGCCAAGTGTTGTACCATTTTCAAAAGTTCTTACTAAGTTTCTTCCTAATAGTCCACAAGCAACAGTTTCTGCGCTCTGGGTAAAATATTCAGCTGTTACATTATCTATAGTTGTATTTGGCATAATAATTCCTCCAATAGGTTCATAGAAAAATCGTATCAATCCTTTATAAATTTATCGCAGAGTTATTACTGTAGTGTAGTGCTAAACCAACATGGAGCTTCCTAAAGTCTAGTCACTACGTTCGTGACTTTACTCAGCATAAAGTGTTTAGAAAGAACATAAAGCTTCCTAAAGTATTTCAAGCCAAATTCTAGCTTTTATTAAACGATACATTAAAGTATCTTTAAAAAGTAATTATTCTACAAGATTGCCATGACAACTGGAGGTGTCCATAAAATGAAACGATTTGGTAAGACATTTGTTTCTTTGCTAGTACTCGCATTGTTTCTGTTAAGCATTGCACCAGCAGCTTTAGCAGATAGTGATGATAGCAATGATACAGAAGAGATTGAAGATAGCAATGATGAAGTAGAAGAAGAAATTGAAGATGATGACACAGACGAAGATAAACCTGAATTTAGAAGAGAGATTCGTAATGATCGTTTAGAAATTAAAGAACGATTCAAAGATAAACAAACTGAAATTCGTGAAGAGTTTAAACAACGAATTGATAACTTTAAAGAAGAAAGAAAAGTAATCATTAAACAATTGATTGATGAAAGACAAGAATTACGTGATGCTAGATTATCATTTCAAGCATGTGAAGAAGATTGTGATGATCAAAAAGACGTAGTAAGAGATGCAGCTAAAAAACATCTTGACCACATTGCAAATTCTATCATTAAGTCTATTGAAAGATTAGAAGATAAAGTGTCTAACTCTAAACAATTACTTGATGAAGAAAAAGAAGAATTACTTACAGATCTGGGAACAGCAAAAGATAATGTTCTTGCACAACAAGAAACAGTAGCTGAATTAGGTGAAAATGCAACAGCTAAAGAGATCAGAACACTTGCTCAAGAATTAAGAAAAACTTGGCAAGATGTAAAACACACACATCAGTTTACTGTTGCAAAGTTAACAAGTGCACAACTTGAACATGCTGTTGAGAAACATCATACTTTAGCTGAGAGAATGGATACACTTGCAGCTGAGACTGATGACGAATCTGTTACAGAAGCACACCAAGCTTTCCTTGCACATCTTGAAGAGATAGAAATTGAAAAAGCTGAAGCTCTTGAAGTTTTATCTTCAATTGGAGATGAATATACTATTGAAGATTGGCGTGAAGAACAACACGATGTTCGTGAACTGTTCAGAGACAGTGGAAAGTTAGTTCGTGACTTCATGAAAGCACATCGTGCTACACAGGTGGAACAATAATGAAAAAATTGGTGATAGTTTTGTTGGCATTAAGTTTATTTGCCCTTGGTTGTAGTGTTGCAGAACCTACAGTTGAGGGTGACATCGCCCCTACTGAGTCAAACGATCTTGTAATTGATACAGATGAGTTATCAAACTTAGATGAATTAGATGCAGAATTAGACAGTCTAGATTTCAGTGAGTTCGATGACCTAAACTTTGAATAATTTTTTTTCTTTTTTCTTTATTTTCCTGCTTTTATTGCATCAACTTCTCGTTTTTGTGCAATTGCAGCAAGACTAACATACTTCTCTCTTTCTTTTCCATTAGTAACTGAAGCTTGTTTTGAGAAATATTCAGATAAGAATTTTTCATTAGTTGCTTCTGTTTTATATCCTGCTGCATGTCCTAGTTCATGAGCAATAACATACTCTACTATTGTTTCTTCTTTAACATCATATTCTTTTGCTAATGCTTTAACTCTTTCACTAAATGTTTGCCCTTCATAATTACTCATGATTACTCCTTCAACATCATTCATGTAAATAGCAGCAACAATACCTTCATGACCTAGATCACCGGCTCCTACTCCAACAATATCAACTAACTCTTTCCCCTGTTCGGTAATGTATTCTTTGAACCCTTCACCAATTTCAGAATGTAAATATGCATCTACTAACTCATACATCTGTTTTGCTTCTCTTTCGTGCACATTTCTTTTATCACTAGCATGATTTTCTAAAGAACCATCATGTCTCTGAACAACTGCACCCATATTATGTTGTGAACTAGAATTAACCAAATTTTCAAGAGACATGTTAGTAATCATATTCTAACAATAACATTATTCTATAAATAACTTTCTTCAAAAGTGAGACAAAATAATCATTTGGCATCATACAATTTTGGTGACTTAATTTTAGAACTACCCAGTCTTGATAACTGAACATATGTGCTCAATATTTCATTTGGATCATACATTTCTGCAGTATTAAACTCTTCTTTATCTAACTCATACTCATTAACAATCCCATCAATTGCTTTTTTTACTGCATTTGCATGTCTTGGTTCATTTAATCCATGTTTAGAAATTATTCCTTGTCTCAATAGTGCTGCATGTCTCTTTATTGGATCATCTAAAATCTCTCCTAATGTTTTGTGATCAATTTTATTACCTTTTTTTCTCTTTGCAATACTTTTCTTTAGATCTTTTCTATCCAATCCGTTAAAGTGATATTCAGTAACAAAATCGGTATAAGAATTCCCATTAGTATCTTTAAATGCTTGTAATTCCTCAAATTGTTTTTTTCCTAATCCAAAAACTCTTCTATGAGAATGATATGCTAATGCATTGTAAACATCATTAGCTAATTTTTCTGCTTCTTCTTTTGTAAATTCTGGTTTATAAGATTTAAAACCAGTTTCTTCATCAACAATTGTTGCATTCTGCATATAAACATCTGCAATTGCCGGTCCAATTTGATCAATATGTTGTTTATGGTTCTGTTCAGCTAACTCTTTAGAAATATGTTTAAAATCAATTTGGGGTTCTTCTGGCTGTTCCTCTTTTTTCTTCTTACTCATTACAAAGAAAAAGCTTAGTTGTGTATAAATAGTTTTCTATAAAGAAAAAGTAAAAGAAAAAAAGAAAAAAGATCTTATTTGTAAAGACCGTTTTGTCTAGCTAACTGAGCTAATTGTTTACTCATTGCTGCTGCATCTCCCATACCAAGATCTGAAGATTTAATATCTTTAATTCCTAATCTTGCTGCAAGATTGTCAACTGTTGCTCTTGCTAATTCAGGGGTTGTCTGACCACTAATCAATTGGCTGTTAACAACTGCATCATCTAAGAAAGCACCATATTGTTTTGTCCAACCTTTTCCAGTTGCTAATACTTCATTCCAAACATCAGGTGCGTTTTCTAGTTTTTTAGTAATTCCATCAGCTGTTGCATTATCACCGAAACGAACTTTAGAACCTTCATCAGTTATATTTTGTCCAATGGAGTTAGTCACGCTAGCATATTCATTTGCTTTTCCTGCAGACATTCCAAACTCTCTTTGTAAATAAGCAGTATCACGTTCTTGACGAATTGCTGCACCCATTGCTGCAAGTTCACCATCAGCAAACTCACTAGCTTCTCTTTTGTAGTGTTTTGCTTTATCATCTGTTCCTGGAACTTTAGCAGCAGAAATGTATGCATCTGCAACTCCAATTTCAAGACTAGCTAAATCTACTTCTTTTTGATAGCCAACAATTCTTTTTGCTTCTTTATTTAATGTTGGTTCCGGTTTATCATCTGCCATTTTTTATTTTTCCTCATATGAGGTAGATATCTTGTATCCCCTCTTTTTAGTATTATTTATCACTTCTAAGAAGTAACTGATATATAAACTTATCGTTATATTTACTGATTCATTTATAAATCAATAGACGACAAAATTAGTTTAAAAATTAACCCAAATTAACCTAAATGTCCCACTGAGACAAAAAAGACTTAAATTTATATACTCTATATACACTATTAAAACATACAAATGTCACAGGGGAAACACAAATGAGCAAAACATCTGCAAAAAAGAAATCTACTCAAAAAACAGTTAAAGCAAAATCAATCAAACCAGCAAATGAAATTCTACCTGCACAACCTAAGGTATCTCCAGAAGTTGAAAAACGATTAAAATCATTACAAAAGAAATTAAACACTTTTAAAGATAAAGTTTTAGACAAATTTGGCGATTATATTGTTGGAATAACTTTGTTACCACCTGAAAAACCAAAAAAAGATGAAAAGTTAGATCCAGAAAAAGAAAAAAATATTGATCTGTTAGTTGTTGTTGATGATACAACTTCTAAAAAGATGACTAAAGATGAGTTACATAAAAGATTTTCAACAATCATTAAACAAATTTCAGAAGATGTTGATAAAAACATTAAACCACAAGCTGTATTATTAACTGATGTTTGGCAAAATAGTTTTGACGGTAAACACGATTTAAATCATTTAATTTCTATTAGTGCACCAATCCATGATACCGGAACATTAGGTGCAATTAAAATTGTAGAAATTCACAAAAGTATGGTTATTAAGAAGTTTGATAAGTATATTCAAGCTTATGTTTTAATTGGTTCTATCCCTAGAGGTAAAGCTACACCTACTTCTGACATTGATGTTTGGATTGTAATTGACGATACTGATGTTAAGAAAATGACTCGAATTGAGTTAAAAGATAAATTAAGAGCAATCATCATGGGTATGGCTGTTGAAGCTGGAGAAATTACTGGGATTAAAAATAAATTATCTGCTCAGGTTCATATTCTTACTGATGTGTGGGATTCTTTAAAAGAAGCTAACCCTGTTGTCTTTACATTTTTAAGAGATGGAGTACCTTTCTTTGATAGAGGAGTTTTCATGCCTTGGAAACAATTGCTAAAGATGGGTAGAATTAAACCGTCAAGAGAAGCAATTGATTTATTCATGAGTACTGGTGAACAAAGTATTAAACGTGTTAAGAGAACAATAAAAGCACTAGGTATGGAAGATACCTACTATGCTATTTTAACACCTTCACAAGCAGCATTAATGCTGTACGGTTTACCACCACCAACACCTCATGAAACTCCTGATGTCATGGAAGAAATCTTTGTTAAGAAAGAAAAAATGTTAGAACCTTCTTACATTAAAATTTTACGTGATAATGTAGATTTAAGAAAACAACTTGAACATGGTGAGAAGAAAGAAATTTCTGGTACTGATGTTGATAGACTTGTCAAAAATGCAGAAAAATATCTAAAACGTATTAATGAATTGTTTAAAGAAATTGAGTTAATGCATAATAAGAGAAGTATAACTGTATTGTATGATGAAGTTGTTACAATTATTAGAGACGTGTTAAAACTTGAAGGTGTTGAAAAAACAAAAGATAGTGAATTGATCAAATTCTTTGAAGATGAACTTGTTACTACTGGAAAAGTTCCTGCAAGATATATTAGAGATTTAGACGAAATTGTTGCAGCTAAAAAGAAATATGATCAAAAGAAACTAACAAAAATAGATATTGACAAAGCACGTAAAGGCAGTTCAGCTTTAATCCGTGTTTTGGTTGAATATATGCAACGTAAACGTGGTAGAGCACTAGAACGAGCTAAAGTTAGAGTTAAACATGGTGATAAGTACGGTGAAGTAATTTTGCTTGACACTGAAGCTTTTGTAGTGTTTGACATCGATGCTAAAGACCAAAAAATTGAGAAAACTAAAATCACTGCTAATGGCGGTTTGGGTCCTTTGAAAAAATCTACAGTGGAAGAGTTTGAGAAAGCTTTAGCAGCTGTTAAGTTTCCTCAAAGAGTTTTCATTAAAGAACAATTGTTTGAAGACCTTAAAAACATCTTTGGTGGCCATGTAGAAGTCTTGGTACATCAATAAATTTTTTTCTTTTTTTCTTTTTCTGTAAGATAATTTTCTTTGTTAATAATAGGTTTCCCAATTTTCTTTTCTGCATCTTTTCTAGCATTCCCGGCAACTTCTCCACCTTCTTTTGCAGCATCTTTGTTCTCATTAAATCCTAATGCATCTTTATTTCTTGTAATTTCAGTAGAAACTCTTTCACCCAACATTGAAAAAATAAGTTCTAGATCATCCATATGATCTCTTAAATTTTCTTTTCTTAGTTTTTTAAATTTTTTATACTCACTAGGTGTCATACCAAATGTGGCTTTTGAAATTTCTGCAGTTAGAATTGCATATTCTTTCTGTGTTCTTACTCCTCTTTTATTCCATTCATCTGTTAATTCATCTCTTATAGCAATACCTCTAACTCTTTTCTCAATCCAATCATCAGAGTAACCTTTTGCTTTGTAAAGTTCTTTCATTCGTTTTTGAGCTAATTCTGGGTTTTCTATTTCTTGTAATCTTTGATAACCTACTTTTGCTAACCATAATTTGAAAGGTTCCGCTTTTTTAGATGGAATTGATTGGATTAATCTAAATAGAGCTTCTGCATTGGCACAGTCCGTAGCGTAAAATTTACCATCTGTTGAAAGTAATTTAAGTTGTACACAAAATGTGGACAACTCAACTTCATGCTCTGCTTCCCGTTTTTTTAGCATGCTCCAATAATTTCTTGGATTCAAAGAATTAGTTAAAGCTTGAACCACATCAATAACAGAATAATACCATTCTTCACTATGCCAAACTCTTCTGATGTTTTTACCTTGAAAAATAACTAACTCTTTCATCTCAAACTAATTAGATTACTGATATATAAACTCTATCTGAACTTGTCCAGTGGCTAGTGATTCAAAAATCGTTACTATTTACTTTAGAAGAGTTTGAAAAAGCATTAGCGGCTGCTAAGTTCCCTCAACGTGTGTTTATCAATAATTTTTTTCTTTTTCTTTTCTAATACTTACTTTATTCAATATTAAATAATTTAAACTCCACCATTTTATTCTAAATTATGCGATTTAAAGGCTGGTCTGAAGAAAAAATAGTTTCAAGATTAATTGTCTTAGCTGAACAAGGAAATAAACTTACTGAAAAAGAGATAACACAAAAAGATTCCATGCTCAAAAGTGCTATTTACGCTAGGGATGATCTAGGTCAACCACTATTTTTTGGTTCAATTATTACTGCAAGAAAAGCTGCTGCTAATGCTTTAGTTGAGCAAGGAAGATTACAACTTGCTGCTGTTTTAAGAAGAGCAAATAAGCCAAGAAAACCAAAAAGAAAATGGAACAGACAACGAATCATTGATGAATTGATTACATTACATGAAAATGGTGTTCAATTAACTGCAGAAAGAATTAAAGGGCATTCACAACTTCATGGTGCATTATACTATTGTGACCGAGATGGAAATAATGTTTATTTTTCTTCAATTAATGAAGCAAGAGAGATAGCTTCGCAACAACTAAAAGAAAGAGGAGATAATAAAGGAGCTGCAGAAATAAAAATACATAATCATCCTAAACTTAAAAGAAAATTAGAAAGAAAACAAAAACTAAAGAAACAAGAAACAACTTTAGTACAAAAACTGTTTGAAAAAATAAGAGCCGGTGAAAATTTAGCTTATCGTGCTCAAAAACAAAAAAATCCTGGTTTTATAAAAGATTGTTCTGAAACTTTTGGAAGTTATCGTGAATGTTTTGTAATGGCAGGTGTTAATTATACTGACTATATAGGTGGTCCTGAGAAACATTCTAGATCATATTATTTAAGAAAATTAATGGATCTTATTCTTGTTGAAGAAGACTTAAGCACAGAGACAGTAAATAATAATCATGAATCTCTAGCAGATCGATTAAGTGACCATTATGGTGGTTATTTTAGCGCATTATTAATTGCAAATAAAGTGTTATTAGCAACAGAAGAAACATTTTCAGGGATTGATGTTAACTATTGGCGAAACAGAAAACAAAAAGAAAGAGCAGAAGAACATCAAGAAAATAAACAAAGAAAGTTAACTGAAATAGTTACATTTGATGTAAATAAAAAATATCCTTTCTTTGGTAGGGGTAATCCATCATACACTGGAAAACAAGTAGTTGAAATATTAAAAGAGTATGATGCATGGTTAACTCCTAATGAAATTGGTGTTAAACTTGGCTGTACTGGTTCAAATATTCTTAAAAATGTACTTTGGCGTGATCTAAATTTAGTAGTAAAATACAAAAATGGAGACCGACATCGATATTTACTTAGTAAAGTTGTTTTGGACAAATATGAAAGAACTGTTGAAAGTCGTGTTCAACCACAATCTGCTTCTCAAGTCGCACAAAATCTTGGAATTAGTTATGCACAAATTAGAAGAGTAAAAAAAGAACTTGATATTATTGCAACAAAACGGCCACTTACAGATGAAGAAATTATTGATATTAAAGCATACGCAAAAGCTAATTTACTCTAAGTCCAATATATATTATTCCAGTACAACAATGCATTTAAACTATTTTCAGTTACTTCTGCTACGCTATGGGTGTGTTTAAGAAATTAATTAATTTTCTTTTGAAAGATAGCACAATATTATTTTCTGAGGTGAAATTATAATGGCAATAAATGACCTTTTTAAAATGCTAAAAACAAAACCACTACCAAGATTTCCAGAAGGACACAAACCAGATCCAAACAATTTAACAGCAAAAAGATATGGTACATTAGAAACTGTTGAAGCGTTCGGTGCTGAACAACTAATGGCTGATATCCTACTTGTACAAGGCATTTCAGCAGAAGTGTTAAGTGCAAGACATCCTGATGTAATTCCACTAGAAGCAGCTAGAGAAATTGCCTTTAAAGCAAATCTTGATCATGTTAGTCCAAAAAGAATTAGAGAAATTGAAGCAAAAACAGGACATGATGTTATAGGTATCAATAGTGCGTTAGAAGAAGTTGTCGATCCTTCTGCAGCCCCTCATATCCATAAACCAAAAACAAGTGCAGATGCAACTCAACCTGCAAGAGCAATACAATTGAAAAGAGGTGTTGAGATTATTGCACATTCTACAGAAAATCTTCGTGACATTGTTATTGAACGTGCAGAGGCATGGATAAATGTTCCACATATGGATCAAAGTCATTTGTATGATGCTCTACCAACAGTGGCTGGTCGTCCTTTTGCACATTACGCTGAAATGCTAGATTCAGGTTTACAAATATTAAAAGTTGTTTATGAAAAATCAATTATGGGAAAATGGGCAGATGCAAGCGGTAATCATCACGGTGCAACATCATTAAAAATTGATGGCCCAGAACTGGAAAAAGATCTCTGTGATATTCTTGCTGTTAACTCTATGATTGCACCTGCACAACTGCCCGGATTAGAATTTGAAACAGATGTTGTTTATGCACTAACAAGAATTTCTGCAACTGTTGGAAATCTAGCTACTTACATTCGCAGACACAAAGGCAGTGATGCAGCATTATTTCTTGATTCAAACCCTAAAAGAAGAAAAGGTTCTAGTGCAATGCCACATAAAGACCTTTATGGAGGAAATCCTACTACTGAAGAACAAGACAATTCTTGGTTTAATCATATGGCTGGTACATTAACAACTGCAATGATGAACACACAGATGGATTATGCAAGAGATTTATCAGCTTCAGCAAATATGAGGGTTGCTTTAGAAACGGCATTTAAAGTTTTAGATCACGGTATAAGAAGATTAGCTAGTACTGTTTATTGGTTAAATATTGATGAAGATCGTGCACGTGAAAGAATTGATAGAACTTTTGGTGTAACAACATCAAATCAAGTGTTGTATCACCTAACAGATCCAAGAATGGTTAAAGAACCACTTGGAAGAAAAGAAGCACATCATTTACTTGCAAAACTTGCAACACAAGCATATACTGAACAACGTCAGTTTGGAGATGTTTTATTAGAAGATTCTACAACTGCTGTACTTGGTGAATTAAAAATTAGAGAATTAACAGACCCATACACATTCATAGGAGAAAGTCAAAGATTAATTAGAGATGTTAAAGAAAAACATTACCAAAAAATAACAATAGAGGGATAGAATCATGATAAAAAGACATAAAGCATTCATTGGTGCACAATGGGGCGATGAAGGAAAAGGAAAGTTAGTTGATGAATCAGCTGAAGAAGCAGAAGGAAGAAGAGTTGTAGTTCGGTTTCAGGGCGGTCCTAATGCAGGTCACACACAATTTGTAAGATCCCAAAACGGTTCATTGATTGAAATTGTTACTCACGCTTCTCCTAGCGGGTTAGCTGCAAATGTTGATATTGGAATAGGTCCTGATGTTGCTTTTGACCCAGAACAATTTGCAGAAGAGTTACAAGAAGGGAAAGAAAAGTTTGACTATTCAGGTAGAGTTTTAATTTCAGAACGTGTAGGCATCCTACTTCCCCACCATAGAATTATTGATGGAGCAAGAGAAGATAGAAGAAACAAACAAATAGGAACTACATTAAAGGGAATTGGACCTTTTTATGAGTGTAATGCCCAACGAAAAGCACGATTAACTTTTGCAGATTATGTTTCTGATAGATTTTCTGATAAATTAAATGAAATTGTTAAAGAGTTACAACCAGAATTATCAGCAGCAGGCGTAAATGTTTCTGAATATCTTGAAGAAACTTTAGCATTACACAAACCAATTGCGCAACAACTAAAACCTTTCTCAGAACGTTTAGAGTACAGATTACAAGAATATCTTAGTGAAGGAAGTATAACTATTGAAGGTGGCCAAGGAACAGAGTTAGATGTAACTTTAGGAACAATGCCAGATGTTACTTCTTCTCATGTAATTGCACCTTTTGCTTTTGCTAGTCTTGGTTTACCTAGAGACCAATTTAATGTTTATCTTGTGGAAAAATTATATCCTACACGGGTTGGTAGCGGTATGATGCCAACAGTTGCCCATGATGAATTTGCAACTGTCGGAGAAAAATCAGGAGAGTTTGGCGCTACTACTGGAAGAAAAAGACGTGTAGGTTATCCAGATTGGGTTAGATTAAAACGAGCTGCTTTAATAAATGATGCAGATGGGATATATGTTACAAGAGCAGATTGTGTGCAAGGAAGAAAAATTAAAGCAGCTGTTGGTTATCACATTGGTGATGGTTTAACACAAGAAGTTCCATTAAGAACAGAAGATATAAAATCAGTTCGATACACCAAAGAAAGATGGCAATGGAACTTGTGGAATGGTGAACGAGATTTAGCAGATGCTACTGCTGTTGATGCCGCATTGAAAGAAAGAAGAGCAGGATATGTAAATGGTGGTTTTGAAAGTTTACCTTCTGGGTTAAAATGTTATATCAGATCTAAAGATGCATTTGTAGAATGTCCAACAGTCGGAGTTTCTATAGGTCCAGCAAGAGGAGAAACAGTAATGAGAAAGTTCTAACATTCAACAATATAAAACAGTTCGTTAGGAAACTCTAATATTGTAAATTGCCAGTTTAAACGTTTACACATCCGTTCAAACCATGGTCGTCTTGGAACATTCATCTGTTTTCCTGACATTGTTTGTGTAGCAAAACTTACAACTAAATGTTTGGCTTTAATCTTTGTCAAAACTTCTTCGGTTTTCTTGTGTCCTTTTTTAAGATCAAACATGTCAGTCATTTTCCAAATGAATGCAACATCAACAATTGGAAAACGTTTTATAGTTAATACATCTTTTACAGAAGCGCGACCTTTAACTTTAACTAAACTAAAATATTTGTTTACTGCACCAATTTCTTCTTTACTAAGATCATATGCATAATATTCTGGTTTACATTCCATAAACTGTAAAGAAAATGGGTTAACTCCACAACCAATATCTAACAATTTTTTAGGTTTTCCAGTTAAATTAAATATTTTAGTGTACAACTCTTTGTAATAAGGTAACCTTTCTCTTGTAGATGAATGACTGTTTAAAATCTCAACAATAATTTGTTCTTCTTGTGATAAATTTTTTAATACTTTAGATGAACCACGAAATAAACCGTAAACTTTACGTAATCTTGAACGAATATCTTTGACTGCAGCTTTAAATTCTTTAGAACGAGGATTAGATAAAACAACTTTTGGATGCCTTTTAATGTAAGCATCAATTTCTTTATGAACAAATGCATCACTAACTGCAGACAATTCTTTCTTTCTTTTGATCGCTTTAACTAAATTCATACTAAAACCATTAAAACAATCTATAAAAAGCTTTTTAAACACAATAATAATGAAAATG
Organism: Candidatus Woesearchaeota archaeon; assembly: GCA_018657475.1. Lineage (GTDB taxonomy): Archaea > Nanobdellota > Nanobdellia > Woesearchaeales > GW2011-AR9 > JABHXC01. Next base: position 1,768 of record JABHXC010000059.1, on the reverse strand, counting down.
TAATGGCCAAGTCTTGGAAAGATATCTGGAAATCATCATGGAACTTTTTTTGGAAAAGTGATTCAGCAGCAAGTTGGATTGCAAATGTAGTTGTTGCGTTTCTAGTTATCAGATTTTTATTTTATCCACTTTTAGCAATAATTCTTGGTACACCCTTTCCTATTGTAGCAGTAGTTTCAGAAAGTATGGAACATGGAACACATGGAGAAATCATCTGCGGTCAACATTTTGCAGAATTTCCAGAATCATTTGATAACTGGTGGGACACTTGTGGGGATTGGTACATTCAAAACGGTATAACTAAAGAAGAGTTCAAAAAATATCCATTTAAGAACGGTTTCAATAAGGGTGATGTTATAGTGTTATGGCGAGCTAATGAAGATAATCTTGACATTGGAGATATTCTTGTGTTTGCATCAGATAAACCGCAACCAATAATTCATAGAGTTGTAAAAGTCTATGAAGAAGACGATGAAACTTTTTATCAAACTAAAGGTGACCATAATGCTGCTTCTATTCCAGGCATTTCAGGTGAAAAACAGATTAGTCAAGATCGAGTTTATGGGCAAGGTTTACTTCGCTTACCATATTTAGGCTGGTTAAAAATTCTTTTTGTCGATGCCGTTAAACCATTAGGAATTAATATAGAACGATAAACTTTTTAAACCCTTTACTTATTGAACCCGAAATAGTTGGAGGAGATCATTATGTTTTGTCCCGAATGTAGTTCAATATTAAAACCGAAAGAAAAAGGTGGGAAGAAAGTCCTATTTTGTAGTTGTGGTTTCACTAAACCTCTAGAAGGAGAATCTGGCGAGATTAAAGAAGCAGGAACTTCTGGTAAAAAAGTAGAAGTTATTGAGAAAGTGGAAACACGTCCAAAAGTTAGAATTACTTGTGAAAAGTGTAAAAATAATGTTGCATATTATTGGACTCAACAAACCCGTGGTGCTGATGAACCTGAAACTAGGTTTTTCAAATGTTCAAAATGCGATTATACTTGGCGAGAATATGCATAACTTAACTGCACCTGTTGAACTTTTTGAAAAAATAACTCAATCAGACATTTACAAACAGTGGCAACAACATCATCAAGGTAAGTTATCACATTTATTTTGTTCAATTACTGCTGACTTTCAAGCTAAAGGAAATTGGGAAGTTGGATTTTTTGATCAAGAAACAGGTAAGATTACTGTTTTCACTGACGTTGATGGACATTTTGTAGAAAAGCCTGCTGACGATGTGTTTAAACAGCCTACATCAAAAGTTGAAACATTAGATATAGAAACTGTTAAGTTTTCTGTTAAAGATGCTGTAAACGGCTGTAAAGATAAATTAAAAGAATTTTTTAGTAGTGAACAAATTGGGGATGGATTTGCTATAATTCAAACTTATCAAAATACTCCTGTTTGGAACTTTTCATTTATTACTAAAACATTAAAGTTCATTAATGTTAAGTTAAATGCAACTACTGGTGAATTAGTTGACCATCAAGAAATTTCTTTAGTTAAAAAATAATTTTAGAGTGATAAAAGACAATTCTTTTTTTCTAGTGGTATCGGCTTTCAGTGTATAGGTTCTACTCTAGCAGTCTTTATATACAATCTTTGATTCAAATAGTACGATAGATGTTGGTTAAAAGGGGTGATAGATGTGTCTATTTCATATGAAGCAATGATCGGTTCTAAGAGTTTACTTGACTTTGGTAAAAAGAAAAAAAGTGAAGAAGAAGAGTAAGTTCAATATAGATTTTTTAGTTTAGATATCT
>JABHXC010000058.1 GCA_018657475.1 Candidatus Woesearchaeota archaeon | reverse complement strand
CATATAAACTGTTCCTATACTTAACACCATATTAGCAGTATTAATCCCTCCAACCAAACTAAGAAATCCTGAATCGCCAATGTCCCCCACAACTTGTGTTGCGGCAATCGCGGCTTGTGAATTTCCAAAACCTGGTAAGAAAGCTGCAATGAACCCTACACTTGATGCTGCTGAAATGGCCTTTACAGCAGTTTTCTTTTTTAATTGTAATGGTTTTTCTTTTTGTTCAGGGATTTTTGCATTTTGTGTTAAGCTGACGATTAGTAATGAAAATCCAAACAATCCAGATAAAAGTGGAAATAATGGTTGATTTAAATTAGGGATCCCTGTAAGCACTAGTAATCCTAACACTCCTGCCAAGAGAAATACAGTTAGACTTTTTGCCCATTTTCTTTTTTCTCTTGCAATCATAAAAATCATAATTATTGCTAACAAATAGCCAACAATATTTTTCATGAACGGTGCGATAATTTTCATAAGCATAACAAACACTGGAAAAAGTAAAATACAAAGAATTAAGCAACCAAATGATCCGATAACTGTGTAAATAATTGCATTATGTCCTTCTCCTTTATGGAGCAGTCTGTGTCCTGGAAGAACATTTAATTCTTGTCCTGCATCTGGTGCCCCAAGATAAATACTAGGAAGTGCATCTAGAAATGAATGTGTAATGGCTAAACTAATTATGAAAATTGCTATTACTGTTGGATCTGTTATTTTTAGAAGAATTGTAGAAAAAGAAAGAACAATTACTGTAATTAGATTAACATGGATTCCTGGGATTAAGCCGGTGATAATTCCTGCTAGGATTCCTAATGTAATTGCTAAAATTATCTCTATAAGCATAATGGGTGTAGTATGTTAATTCTATTAATTGTTTGTACTCATTACCAAGTGATTATTGGTTGAAAAGTTTTATAAACTATCATTCAAAAATTAGGACATGTACCACTTAAGATATGTTTTAGGTTTGTCTGCTGGAGTTGGTAGAGATTTTGAAGAAGCTGAGACAGCTTTAAACATTGCAAAGAATGATAAAAGAAGTCCTCGATTAGGTGAAGCACCAATAAACGTTGCTAAAGCTATTATTGAAAAATATAAAAATGGAGATTTTTCAGCTAAGTTTTATTCTGATGAAAAGTTGGTTAATGAAGAAGGATTTAATTTTGAAACAAGGTTAGAATTTTATCTTGAGGAAGCTAGAAGAAGTTTAGCACATTTAGAAAGAATTAAAGATCTTCGAGGTGATGATTCATTGGAATATGATTTATTCCGACAAGAGATTATTTCAAGGAGTAAATGTGAAGGTGGTTCATCTAATGCTTATGGTTATGCATTATCGCAGTTAACTCAGGATCCGGTTGAACTAGAAAAGTTAGGGCCAGCTACATTTGTTCTTTTTGATGCAGACAATGTGAAATATTGGAATGGAGTTGGTGGGGCAGGATATGGTAGCGTTACAAGTCACATCTTGGCAATTGAAAGAGCTTTAGTTAAAAATCTAAGAACTACTTCTTCAAAAGGAGATACTTCTCGAGATCATAGAAAAATAAAAACAGGAACCCACGATTTAGTTTTACCTTTATCTAAAGGAATGGTTAGTAGAACTCATGGAGATGCTGGTGATGAATTCTTGGTTAAACTTTGGGTATCAAGAGAAAATTTAGAAAATGTTGTTCTGCCTAGGGTATTTGAACATGCATACTTAGAACAATTAGCTTTATACAATCCACAATAACTTTATAAACAAATTTTTCTTTCTTAGATGTAGAGATGGTAGGAGTAACAGGAGATCTTTTTTTAGACATAGGTCTAATAGTTATTATTGCTGGGATAGCTGCATATCTTTTGAGATTATTAAAACAGCCACAAATTCTTGCTTATGTTATTGTAGGTGTATTAATAACTCCTGTTCTTCAAATAGTAACTGATATTAGTATTATTGAATCAATGTCAACCATTGGAATTGCTTTCTTGTTATTTATAGTAGGGTTGGAAATGGATCTTAAAGCATTAAGAAATGTTTCTTTTGTTTCTTCAGTTGGAGGAACAATTCAAATAATTATTCTTTTTGCAGCAGGGTATCTTGCAGCTTTATTGTTTGGTTTTCTTCCTGTTGAAGCGGCTTATATGGGGTTAGTATTAGCATTTTCTTCAACTATGGTGGTTATGAAATTACTTTCAGACAGACGGGAGTTAAACACACTTCATGGAAGGATTGTTGTAGGTATTTTATTAGTACAGGACATGGTTGCTATTTTAGCATTATCTATCATCCCTTCAGTTGGGAATTTTAGTTCTTTAGTATTACTTGCAGCATTAATGAAATTTGTATTTATGTTTGGAATTGCTTATCTTGGGAGCAAGTATATCTTTCCAAAAATATTTAGATTTGCAGCAAAAAATCAAGAATTATTGTTAGTTACTTCATTAGCAGTTTGTTTCTTATTTGCACTTGCTTTTTATTATCTTGGATTTTCTATTGCAATTGGAGCTTTTTTAGCCGGATTAGCATTAGGAAACTTAAAATATAATCTCCAAATTATTGGTAAAGTAAAAAGTTTGAAAGATTTTTTTGCATTATTATTCTTTGTTGCATTGGGTATGAAATTATCTTTATCTGCACTTAAAGAATTATGGATACCAACACTGGTATTTTTGGGATTAGTAATGGTGTTAAAGCCTGTAATTATTATGTTCATTTGCACTATTTTTAAATATACTAAGAAACCATCATTTTTAACAGCAAATGCACTTGCTCAAGTAGGAGAATTTTCGTTAATTCTTGCTGCATTAGGGGCATCTCTTGGGCATATATCTAGTGAAGTTTTTTCTATAGTAATTCTAATAACTCTTGTATCTATAACTTTAACTTCGTATTACATTGAGAATAGTCAATGGTTTTACAAAAAATTACAAAAGCCATTACGTGTTTTTGACGTGTTTACAACAGAAAGATTGGAATATTTGTCTAATGAAAAAAAGCCAAAAGTGATCTTATGTGGGCATAACAGGTTAGGGTATAGTATTTTACGAAAATTTAAGAAAGATAAGAAAAAAGTTTTAGTAGTAGATTATAACCCTGAAATAATCTCACATATTGTAAAAGATGGATTTCATTGTATTTATGGTGAGGTTACTGATGAAGAAATTGTTGATAGAATGCACTTGAATCAAATTAACATGTTGGTTTCTACAGTGCCAAATATTAATGATAGTCTTTTCCTTATCAGAAAAACAAGAGAAGTTAACAAACGGGCAAAAATCTTGGTTACTGCTGGGCAGATTGAAGAAGCGTTAAAATTGTACAAAGCTGGTGCAGATTATGTTATTTTACCTCATTTTTTAGGTGGAGAGCATGTTGCCGGATTAATTTCTAAAATTCAAAAGAAAAAAGTAAAAATCCATGAAGAACGGAAAAAGCATATTGAACATCTTGAAGAACGTAAACGGATTGGTCACGATCATCCAAATCATGCATGATAATTTTATATAGAAAAGCTATTTTTTACTCATTATGAACATATAAAAATCAATAAGATTTTTAATATTCATTTTATACCTTATAAAAAATGAACTTTCAACGAATTCCTCCAGTGGACAATAGTAAAGAGATCCTTGAACTAGCCTTTAGGAAAGCAAGGGAAAAAAGTAAGATGAAAAAGCTTACTGGAGCTTGGATCCATAAGATTAGGGTTAAGGAAGGGATTAAGCTTGATGTTATTAAAAATGTTGTAATGCAGAGAACAACAAAAATGTTGGAAGCTTTTCCTTCACTTAATGATCTTCCAGAATTTTATATCGCTTTAATGAGGTTAACTTTAGATTTTAATAAGTTCAAACGTGCTTTAGGTGGTTTAAATTGGTTACAAACTCAAGTTAGAAGTTTACATAGACATTATGCTAGATTAATTCCTGGTGCTCAGGATAAAGAAGAAGCAAATGGATATACTCGTGAATTTTATGGCAGATTATCTTCATTAGTTAAACAAATTGATGGACAATTCAAGTTTTTAGAAAAATGTCGAAAGACTATGAAGAGTTATCCAGATATTAAAGATTTATTTACAGTTTGTATTTACGGATTTCCAAATGTTGGTAAAAGTACATTGTTAAACACTTTAACTGGAACTAAAGCAAAAACTGCCGCTTATGCATTTACTACAGTAACTATTAATGCAGGTTATATCGGGGAAATACAATATTTGGATGTTCCTGGAACATTGGCTAGAAGGAAGAAAAATTTTGTAGAATTACAAGCAGAATTAGTCTTAAAAGACTTAGCTGATGTTGTTATTTATGTTTTTGATTTAACTGAGAATTGTGGTTTCTCATTACAAGATCAAGTTGAGTTATATAAAAAAATTGGTTTAGATAAAACTGTTTTAATTTATCTTAGTAAGCAGGATATTATGGCTCCTGAGATGTTAGCCGCTTTCCCTAAAAAATATTATTCTGTCTCTGAATTGAAAGAGAAGATTTCTGGATTGGTTCCTAAAGTGGAAGTTGTTGAAGAAGATTTGGAACAGGATTTAAAATAACAAATCTTTATGTTTCATAAAAAAGGTAATTTTATCATTCCTTTGTAATTGTTTAATACTATATTCCATCTTAGCTGCTTCGCTTTTATCTGCAACTGTTATTGCATGTAATAATTGTTTAAATCCTTTTGCACAAACATATTTGCTGCCCTTACCTTTCTTATGTGTCTCCATACGCTTCTCTAAGTTATTAGTAATACCAGTATACAACGAATCATTGTTACATTCTAAAATATAAACATACCACTCCATAATAATTCTACCTTCTTTTATGTTTAAATTTACTCTTAGAAAATTGTTTTTTATTTTTTGATCCAGATCTCTTTCTAAAAGTTTTTTTCGGCGGAGGTTTAGCTGCTGCACCTACTGCATTTTTAGCAATTTCTGAATGAAAAGTATGGTCCATCACATCAATTTTTTCTCTAATTAATTTTTCAATATCTCTAAGATAATTTCTTTCTTCCGCAGCACAAAATGAAAAAGCTGTTCCTTCTGCACCGGCCCGAGCAGTCCTTCCAATACGATGTACATAACTTTCAGGTTCATTTGGAAGTTCAAAATTTATTACATGTGAAATATTATCAATATCAATTCCTCTGGCTGCAATATCAGTTGCTACTAACACTTTGATTCTACCAGTTTTGAAATCTTTAAGAGCTTTAGTTCTAGCACCCTGTGATTTATTTCCATGAATTGCACTAGAATTAATATTATTTTTATTGAGAAATGTTGCAACTTTATTAGCACGATGTTTTGTTCGTGTAAAAATTAAAATGCTAGTGAGATGCTCGTGTTCAAGAAGTTTTAACAATAACTTTTCTTTAGAATTCTGATCAACAAAAAAGATATGCTGTTCAATAAGTTCCACCGTTGTAGCTTGAGGTGCAACTTCAACATGAATTGGATTTTTAAGTAAACTTTTGGCAAGTGCATTAATCTTAGGAGACATTGTTGCTGAAAAGAATAAAGATTGCCTTTTATGAGGTAATTTTGCAATTACTTTTTTAATATCATGGATAAAACCCATATCTAACATTCTGTCAGCTTCATCTAAGACAAAAAACTCTATCTCTTTTAGAGTAAGTTTTCTTTGATTAAGTAAATCTAATAATCTTCCTGGAGTTGCAACAACAATATCAACTCCTTTTTTTAAAGCTACAACTTGTCTAAATTGTTTTACTCCGCCAAAAATCACTGTATGTTTAAATTTTAGATATTTTCCATATACAGAAAAACTATCTCCAATCTGAGCTGCAAGTTCTCTTGTTGGTGTAAGTACTAAAGTTTTAACCCTTCTAGGATATTTTTCAGTCATCCTTTGTAAGATTGGTAAGATGAAAGCTGCTGTTTTACCTGTACCTGTTTGAGCAATCCCAATTAAATCTTTACCTTCTAATAATCCAGGGATTGATTTTAATTGTATTGGAGTGGGACTTGTATAACCTTTTTCAGATAATGCTTTCTGAAGTTCTGGGATGAATTTTAAATCTTTAAATGACATTATACATGAAATATAGGGTTTAGTTATAAAAGTACGTGAGTTATTTGAACTAACATTCATTATGTGTAAATTAACAATTCCTATCTAATAAATTAACTTCTACTAAAAATATTTTAATATGAATCTACCTTCATACTTACGAAACTACGCAATTGAACAAATGGGAAGCTTTAAATAGGCAAAATGATTCATTTTAGGGATGGAGGTACAGGAAGAGAAGTTAGCAAGAGCGCTTAGTGCCTCCTCTAGGCGTCATATTCTTCGGTTATTAGTGAGGGACGAAAAAACGGTGAACGAGGTGGCCGAGGCAGTAGGGTTATCTGTCTCTTTAGCTTCTCGTCACCTTAAATTTCTCTTTGATCTTGGTTTTCTTTCTGTTCGTAAAAAATCTCCATACAAATATTATTCTTTGAAAATTCCTGAATTGAAACAGTTATTAGAAAGTTACGAGAAGGTGATTCGTAAATTATGAAAGTGAAAAAAAGAGAAGGGTGGAAGAGAAAATCTCAGTTACACCCTCACCATCATAGTGTTAGGTGGACATTTTTCATTTTAATTATAATTGCTGTACTTATTGCTGGTATTCATAACCTTGGTTCTTCCACACATACCTCCGGTAACCAAGGTTTCTTTTTTTCTTTAGGTAATAGCTTAACTGGAGCTGTTGTTTCTGAGGAAATTTTTGTTGAAGAGGATTTAGGGCCTTTAGATGATATATCTATTGAAGCTGAGGGTGATGAAGATACTACTAATTGGAATGTTTCAATACCTGGGATAGAATGGGTCTTATTCCCAGATTTAGATACTGATAGTGCAGGTAATGTTTTTATGACGGGAACCTCAGTGGATTCTGGGTTTAGTACTCTTGTTAGCTATGTCACAAAAATATATGCTAATGGGACTCACGATACTACTAATTGGAATAAAACTGAACCATCAAATACTGGTGATGGATTTATGAGGGTAAAAGTTGATAGTAATGATGAAATATATTATCTACAAGCTTTAAACACTGGTACAACAGATTATGGCGCTATAAAAAAATATAGTAATGATGGGATATTAAATTCAACTTGGAATTTCAACCTTACTGGAGAATTTGAAGACAACCAGACAGATGCATGGGATATGGCAATTGATAGTAATGATAACCTTTTCGTAGTTGGTTCTGGTAGGTATGGGGTAGATACAGGTGATAATAACCTTTTTATAAAAAAGTATTTAGCAATAGATGCAACTGAAGATCCAACATGGAACTACAGTTTAGATCTTGGTAATCTGGATATATTTAGTAACATAGTAGTTGATTCAAATGATAATGTAATAGCAGCAGGTAGTGTTAATATAGGAAATAATATTTGGTTTCTACAAAAACATAATAATTCTTCAGATGTACAATGGAACATGACTTTTCCTGTAACAGATCCTGATGCAGATATACCCCAAGCCTTAGCAGTTGACTCTAACAATGACATTTATATTGGTGGTTATGGAGTAAATTTAACTGCTCCTGGTAGTGAAAGAGATTGGAGATTAAAGAAAGTATTAGCTAACGGTTCAGAAGACTTAACTTGGAACAAAAGTTTTAGTGGTGGTACAGGTAATGCAGAAAGCGTAAAAGACATATCTATTGATAGTAATGATAACATATATGTTACTGGAACAATGAATATTTCTGGTAAAATGCAATGGATGATTAAAAAGTTTAATACTTCTGGTAGTGAAGATGGGACTTTATGGAATAAAACATTTGACATTGGTACTCTTGCAACAAGTGCGGATTCAATAGTTACAGATTCCAGTGGTAACGTATTCTCAGTAGGTGTTGGCGGGGGCGCAGGATCAGAATTAGATACAGGATTATGGGGTGGACCTGCAACGATTAAAAAGTTTTCAGGGGTTAATTCAGCCCCTGTTACAAGTAATGTTGTTTTGAATGCTACAAATATAAATAACAATACTAACCAAAACTTAACCACTTATTGGGATGTTAGTGATGCTGATGGAGATAATGTTAAAAATATTACTAACTGGAAAATTAATGATACTTCCATTGTTGTATTAAACATGCCATTTGAAGAAATAAATGCTACTGCCACAAATAATGCTTGGGATTATTCTGGGTTTGGAAATAACGGTACTGTTACCGGGGCAACTTGGAGTGCAACTGCTGGTTATGATGGTTTTGGAGCATATCAATTTGATGGCGATGGTGATAACATTACTTTAGGTAATGGAACTAGTTTAAACATTAGTGGGGCAATAACTTTAGAAGTGTGGATAAATGCTACTAATCTGGGTGGAGATGGTACTCTTAATTCTTACTATAAAATAAATGAGACTGAGTTAGGCACAGGGGTGTTAGATGATACTGATTATTTTGGAACTTCTGTAACTGGTATTGGTGATTTAAATGGTGATGGTGTTAATGATTTAGCCGTTGGCGCTCGGGGAGATGATGGTTCAGAAACTGATCAAGGTGCTGTTTATATTTTGTTTATGGATATTTCAGGGAATGTTGATTCCTATTACAAAATTAATGATACTGATTTGGGTACGGGGGTGTTAGGTAGTAATGATTTATTTGGTGGTTCTGTAGAAAATATTGGTGATTTAAATGGTGATGGGATTACAGATTTAGCTGTTGGTGCATATAATGATGATCAAGCTGTTTATATTTTGTTTATGAACACTAATGGCACACTTAATTCTTACTATAAAATTAGTGAAAGTGATTTAGGTGTGGTATTAGATATTAATGATAAATTTGGTCGGGCTGTAACAAATATTGGTGATTTAAATGATGATGGAATTACAGATTTAGCTGTTGGTGCTTATACTGACGATGACGATATTGATGCGCCTCCTGGAGCTGATCAAGGTGCTGTTTATATTTTGTTTATGAACATTACGGGTGGTGTAGATTCTCACTATAAAATTAATGAAAGTGATTTAGGCGCAGGAGTGTTAGATGATAATGACTTTTTTGGAATTTCTGTAGCGGGTATTGGTGATTTAAATGGTGATGGAGTTGAAGACTTAGCCGTTGGTGCTTATGCTGACGATGACGATATTGATGCGCCTCCTGGAAATAATCAGGGTGCTGTTTATGTTTTATTTATGAACATTACGGGTGGTGTAGATTCTTACTACAAAATTAATGAAAGTGATTTAGGTGCGGGAAGATTAGATGATTCTGATTTTTTTGGTATTTCTTTAGAAAACATTGGTGATTTGAATAGTGATGGAATTATGGATTTGGCTGTTGGTGCTGTAGGTGATGATGACAACATCCCTTCTCCTGGAAATGGTCAAGGTGCAGTTTATGTTTTGTTTATGAACACTACTGGGGGTGTTGATTCTTACTACAAAATAAACGAAAGTGACTTGGGTACAGGAATGTTAGGTGTTAACGATTGGTTTGGTTATTCTTTAGCTAATGTTGGCGATTTAAATAATGATGGCTTTGTAGATTTAGCTGTTGGTGTTAATGGTGATGATGATGATGTTGATGCACCTCCTGGAAATGGTCAAGGTGCAGTTTATGTTTTGTTTATGAATGGTACAACTGGAGAAGTTATTTCTAAAGTTGGTTCTTACGGGATTAACGCTTCAAATTCTTATGCCGTTGGTTACATTAATAATGGTACAAATGATTATAGTCTTTCTGGAGCTTTAAATTCTCATAAATGGAATCAGGTAGTTTATACTTACGATGGTTCTAGACAGAAAATTTACATTAATGGTGAAGTAAAATCTGATGGTCCTTTAACAGGGAATATTATTGGTGATACTGGTAATTTAATTTTAGGAGATTTATTTAACGGTACAATAGATGATGTTAAAATCTATAATCGTTCTTTGTCTGCTGAACAAATTTTTGCACTCTATAATAACAGAACTGATTTAATTGTTTCACAAGAACTTACTGCTGGAGATAACTGGAGTGCTTGCATAACTCCTAACGATGGAACTGAAGATGGAATAGAAGTTTGTTCAGGTAATTTGACAATAGTTGCTGCAGCTGATACAACTAATCCTTCTGTTGGCACATTGGTTCCTGTAGTTAATAGTGTTTTTAATGTGAGTAATGTTGTGGAAATAAATGCTACTGTAACTGATGATACTGCAGTTTCACAGGTATTTGTAAATATAACTTATCCCAACAGTACTTTAGAACAGTATGAGCTTACTTTAGATGGAAGTAATGTGTATAATACTACTTTTACTGTACCAACATTAACTGGCTTGTATAATCTAACTTTCATTGCTAATGATACTAATAACAACTTTAACACCACCGAAACTAGTAATTTTACTGTAGATTTAAGTTGTGGTATAATTAGTAGCAGTACAACTTTAACTGAGAATGTAACTTATGATGGTTCTAATAATCAATGTTTTAATATTTCTGCTTCTGATGTAACATTTGATTGTAACGGTTATTGGTTGATTGGACCCGATAATGATACTAGTACTGCTAATGCTGCTATCTATTCTCTTGGTACAGATAATGTTACAGTTAAAAATTGTAATCTTAAGGGTTTTAATCCTAGGGTTATTGATTTAATAAGTAATACTAACTGGACTGTTATTGATAATAACTTTACCCAAGCAAGTCATAACACTTCTGGTAATCCCCTTTATATTTTTTCTAATGGAAATGGTGGGAATAATTATAGTAATAATCGTTTTGAAAATTATTATGTTGGCTCTGGCACTACTAGTGGTTTAGCAGTAATTAATTTTGTTAATGACGATCATAACAGTAGAGCTGAGAATAATTATATTAAAAATTTCACTCATGTTGGTACTGGTGTTTCTTCTTTTGTTCTTACTACTGGTCAATCTCAGAATATTACTCATAATAATAATGAGATTCATGATGTGAGTGCTCTGAGTTTTACTTATCCTGGTGGGATAATAGTTCAAGGGACAGGTGCGATTATTACTAATAATATTGTTAATAACACAAATATTGCTATTATCAATCTTATTACTGATACAACTTTCACTAATAATACTATTTATAATTCTGTTCTTGGTGTTGCTTATGGTTTAGCGGGAGTTGGAACGGCAACAAATACTTCGTCCAGTAATAATACTTTTATTAACACTACAATTTGTGATAGTGTTGGTCAAGCTGTAAGTGCTAATATCTCTGGATCTAATTATAGTAGCTGTACTACTGACGCTTTTGTTAGTGGTTCAACCGATATTAACTTCTTTACTAGTGTTGTTACCAACAGTCTTTACATTGACAATGGTAGTAATGTCACATTTACAAATTTAACAATTGGTAATGTTAGCACTTCTTCAGTAAATTATCTTAATTTGAATGTTAATGCTAGTGGAGTGAACACTACTGCGGATTTAAATTATGCTAACAATACACTTTACATTAATTCTACTGGTAGTCCGGGATTGAATGTGAGTAGTAATTTGACTTTTACAGGAGTAAGCTATGCTAATTTAAACTCTTATAACATAACTAAAGATGAAGTTAATTGTACTGATTGTACTAAATCTGGATTTAATCCAGTTATCTTTGAAGTGACTTCATTTAGTAATTATAGTACAGTTTCTTATACTGAAGATAGTTCTGTTAGTTGTGGTACAATCACAACAAATACAACTTTGACAGAAAATCTTACTGTGAATGGAACTTGTTTTACAATTGGTGCAAATAATATTGTCATAGATGGAGCTGGTTATACTATTACGGGAAATGATTCAAGTTATGGGTTTGATAATGATGGTTACAACAATACTGTTATTAAGAATTTTGCTGGTTTGAATAATTTCACAATTACTGTTTATACTAAAGGTCATAATCAAACTATTTATAATAACACTATGACCTGTGCTAATGTTTCTTCTGGCGCTCATTGTATTAATACATTTTTAGGATCAGAAGGGAATAACATTTCTAACAATAATCTTACTGCTTTGGGAAGTTCTAACTCAATGGGGATTTTTGCTTTTCAATCTGGAGCTAATACCACTATTGCTTCTAATTCAATTATTACATATGGTAGTGGTGGAAGTGCTGGGATCAGTTTGACTTTGTCAAATAATATCACTTTGATTGATAATAATATTACTATTTTTGGTAGTGGTAGTTATGGTATTGACGTTGGTGGAGACTATAATAATATCAGTGGAGGTATTATTAACACTTCTGCTGGAACTACTGCTTATGGTATCCGTGTAACTTCTTCTGCAGATGGAAATTATTTTGAAAATATTCAAGTTAGTTCAATCAATAGCCCTGAGATATATTATTCAACAGTGAGTTCAAGTGATGATTTCCAGAACATAATTCTTACTGGAGGAACAAACTTAACTATCTTTGGACCAAGCCAAGTTACTATTGATGTCAACACAACTCCGCCTGCAGATCCTTCTGGAAAACAGAATTTATCTGATTATCTTACTATCACTAATTTGACAGCTAATGGTTATGTTGATTTTAATTTAAGTTATACTGATTCTGACATTACTGGATTAATTGAAAGTTCTATCAGAATTAATCGTTACAATGATTCTTCAGGAGAATGGGAAGAATTAGCGACATCAACAGTCGATACAGAAAATAATATTGTTTCTTCTGGGAACATTAGTTCATTTAGTTTATTTGCTCCTTTTGGTAGTGAGGCTGTAACTTGCGGAAATGTCGGTTCCAGTATAATCTTAACACAAAATCTTACTACTGATGATACTTGTTTTACTGTTACTGCAGATAATGTAACCATTGACGGTGCTGGTTATGCCATCACATATAATGGTTCTATTTTTGAAAGTAAATCTGGAGTTTTAATATCTAATAGGCTTAATGTTACTGTAAAAAACTTTGCAGGAATAAATAATTTTAGCAGTAGGGGAATTTATTTATTTAAATCTACTGTTGGTGATACTAACCACACAATTGAGAATAACACCATAACTTCTGCAGAGGATTACTTTGGAATTGTGGTAGTAAACAGTGGAAGAAATAGTATTAGTAATAACACTATCATTGCTTCTAGCGATATGAGTTCTCCATTAAAATTGGAAGATTCACATAACAATACTATTTTTAGAAATAATATTAATGTTACAGATGCAGGTTATTATGCGATTAGTATATCTGAATCTAGTGATAACTTTGTAGATAGTAACAATCTTATTGGTATTGGTCGTGGAATTCTTATGAGTGATACTACAGATAATAACACAAATAATAACATTTTTTTAAATAATAATCTTACAGGTGATGCAGTAAGTTATGCTTTCTTAGATAGTGATTCTGCTTTAGCTAACTTTTTGATTTACAACAATTCTTTTGGAGAGATCAAATGGATTGATCAAACATTTTTAGATGATCTGGATATTGATAATAAAATTGGTTTGGGTATTAATTTGTTCATAGATAACAATACTGTCGCATTAAACAGTTCTGCATTTAGTACAGATATCGTTTCTGCGGCAAATATTACTTTAACTAGTTTAAACTTAACTAGTGTTGATGATATTAAAGTGTTGACTACTTACAACACTAGTTCTAACGAGATATTGTCTGCAGGTACTAGTTGTATAGAAGCAGAAACTTGCGTTATTTTAGATTATAATAACACTACTGGAAGATTATTGTTTAACATCAGTTCATTTAGTAGTTATGCTGCTCATGAAGATAATGATACTCCTATCATTTCTAACCCAACTATAGATCCAAATTCCACTTTTATTAACATTAGTGTAAGATTAAATGTTACTGTTACAGATGATTCATATATTGGAGATGTTGTTTTTAATATTGAACCTTTTGGTAATATTACAGCAAACAAGAGTGGTTCTGAATATTATATTGTGTGTGATGCAACTAGTACTTGTAACACTACTGATATTAATGTATATAATTGGACAAGTATCTTTGCGAATGATACTGTAGGAAAAAGTACAACTACTGATCCAAATTTATTTTTTAATATTACAGGATCACAACCAGAAATTAATGTAAGTTTGGTTTCCCCAAACAGTGATGTTAACTTTACTACAAATGAATTTACAAATTTTAGTGTTAATGTTTCATGTACTGGGGTTGGATGTGGTGCTATTCAAGTTAGTTTAGACCCAATTAATGGTTGTACCCCTAGTGCAGAATTAAACTCTTCTTGTACATCTTCATGTAATTCATTAGTTAGCAGTTTTAGTGGAACTGATTGGTACTACACGCCTCTTGTAGGATGTACACCTACTAGTCCTTTAACTTTAGTTGCTGGAAAAGATAGTTATTGTGATATTTTAGCAGGTGCAGGAACTGGAGATTGTGGATTAAGAATTCTTGATGGACCTAGTATTTATTATTGCCCAGGGTATGAAAGAAATGGTAACACTAGTGTTGCTTCTGGAAATTGTAGTTGCGTTTCGGGAAGTTGTGGTGACACAAGTGCTTTATTTGATTTAACTGATCAATTCTTTGCTGGTACAAACACAAAATCGGGATTAGTTAGCATGAACTCAAATTCAACTCCATTTTGGACAAACACTAGTAACCCCTTCAACATTACTTTAACTAATGGTGGTTCAGAATTAGTTACTTGGTATGTTAATGCAACAGGGACGATTAATACTACACATGAATTTTTTGCGTATGCTAATTTGACTGAAGCTTTAGCTGCTAGCGGTCAAAGTGCTACTATAAACATTACCATAAATGATTCGATATCATCCTCCAGCAGTGGTTCTTCTAGTAGTAGTTCATCTTCATCAGGTGGCGGTGGAGGAGGAGGTTCTGGTGGTGGTGGAGGATTTTTAGCTAAATGTTCCATTAACACTGATTGTGGTACTGAAGTAATAGAAGAATATTGTCGAGATAGTATGATTTACAAAAAACATACAACCCCTACCTGTTTAGATCCAAACTTGATTAATGCATCTTGTACTACCATTCATTCAGAAGTATTAATAGAAGAATGTAGTTATGGTTGTAATGGAAATATTTGTGCAGAAGAAAAAGAAGTAATTAAAGATAATGATAGTGAATTAACTATAGGATTACCTGTTACTGGAGGCGTTGTAGGAGAAATTTCTAGAACATCTTTTATTGACAGATATAAATGGACATTTTTAGGTGTTTTATCATTAATATTAATTATAATAATACTATTTGTTGTTTATTCAAATAGAGATAAATTTAGAATTGAACATCCAAAAATAATGGTTCAATCAGAACAGGTAAAATCTCTTCAAGAAGAACAAGAATTGGCAGCAAGGTTAGGCTTATTATCTAGAAGATTACATGGATTTAGAAAACGTATTTCTGAAAGTGATCCTAAACTTCAAAGAAGGTTGGCTGCGTTACATCAAGAGATTGAACAATTAGAAAAAGAAGGTTTTGCTCCTAAACATGTTGTTAAAGTTATCCCACCAACTACTGGGCATAAATCAGTATCTACAAATAATCAAAGGAAGTATAAAAAAGATTTAGTAAAGATTGATCGAGAATTGGAGAAAGGTGGTTTATTACGAAAACTTTGGAAGAAACCAAAAAATATTATACAACAAAGAGAAGAAGCTGCAGCTTTAAGAGAAGTTAAGAGAATTTTACGGAAAGAAGGTAAGTCTACTCAGCCGAATAGTGAACTTGGTAGATTGGATGAACAGTTAGTTAACATAGATAAACAGCAATTTAAACATGGTAGAATGATTAACAAAGTGCCAGGAACATCTTCTGGATTGAGTTCAGTAAGAAAACGACAGTATCAGAAAGAATTGAAAAAAATAGAGAAGTCGTTAAGTTCTAATGAATTGCCTAGAAAGAAAAAACAAGTAAAGTCAAAATCTAAAGAATTAGAAATGATTGAAAAAGAAATTGCAAAATTACAAATGGATCTTTACTAACTTTAAGCAGCAGTTACAACTTTACAAGAACATGGAAATTTCTTTGCTGCTCTTGAAAGTGCTTCTTTACCTAACCGAATATTAGCTTTATTGATTTTTAATTCAATAACAGTTTGACCTTCTTTAACACGAGCTGCACAGCCGATAGATTTACCAAATGATTTTTTCATCCCGGTACTCATCCTATCTGCTCCAGCTCCACTTGCTAAAGGGTTTTCTCTTAAAACATGAAATGGATATACTTTGATACGTAAATGGTATTCTTTACCTAAGTTTTTTTCTAATAATCTATTTGAAGTCATTCTTGCAGCTTCTAATGCATTATGGCGAATGTGCATACTACGCTTAGAATTTAATTTTAATACTGTATCGTATTCTTTTCTTGGATTACCCATATCAAACTTAATAACTTTCATATGTGGAAAACCGCCCCTAACATAATTCTTTTTTGTGTATTTACTAATACGGGTGTAGGGTCGTTCCAGCTTTTGATATGCACAATTTTTACGTAATTTTGCCATTTTAGCTTAGGATAGAGGTTCATTTATAAACATTTTGGAAATCAAAAAATTATTTCCGAGATGTTCCAAAAGCTCTGCTTTTGATACATTTCGGGGTTGTTCTTCTAAAAAAATTTAATATTTCTCTAAACTTAATTGCCCTTTTCTTGTGCCTTTTGGGATTTCTTTAACTTCTTCTCCAACTTGTTGTTTAATACTTACTGCTATTGCTTTTCCAACAAGTTGTAGTAATGTAGTAATGTCGGCTTTTTTGAT
>JABHXC010000007.1 GCA_018657475.1 Candidatus Woesearchaeota archaeon | reverse complement strand
TATTAGAGCACGGCGCTCGGATTTTGTGAGCAGCGCCAACTGAGGCAAATTTTTTCTTTTTAAGTAGAAAAAATCTAAGTTGCCGTGCCCTGCTCACAAAATGCGCCTCGACTTTGTCAGGGCACTAATACAAAATGTAATCAGGGTTTCTACAGTGCCCCTAATATAATAATAAAAATAAAAAATTAAATTGCTGGAAAGTAAGCAATTCTTTGGTTAAGTGAAGAATTAGTATTTTCTTCTTTCAAGGAATTCAATCTATCTTGAATCCCAGAAACAGAAACGTACTGTTTTCCACTAACTTCTTGAAGATCATAAGCTTCTCTAACACCTAAATCAAGAGGCAACCTTTCTCTTAATCTAACTAACTCTCCAACTTTAGATCGTGATGTTAATCTTTCAGGTGCAGGTTTAACTAAACCATCAACTACTGCCGCATATCTAACAGTTTGTTCTGGTATAGATTGAACTTCAAATAAATGATGACCAACTTGAACCCATTTAGCTTTTGCTTCAGAAGGAACATTATCTCTACTATACCCTGTCTGTGATCTTAAAGCAATTTCAAATGGTTTTACTGCAGAATTGTACAACTGATTACTTAACACTTGTGCGTTAATATACAACTGTGCATCTGATTCAGTTAATTCTAAAGGAACAGTTAATGGAACTATCAATGGCCAGTTATCATTTGCTTTAGTACGAGCTTTAATACTTTGTTTAACTTCATCTGTTGTAACACCTGCACGTAATTCATCTACTTGTGTAAGTACATCAGATAATTCAATGTACGGTTTATCTTCAAAAGTTCTCACACCTCTTCTACGTACACCGTCAGCGTGTCCAGTAGAAACAAAATCAAGAAAATCTTGTGTTCCAGAATAAACTTCTACCAATGCTGGTCGTTTAGTTCTTTGTTCACTTGTTACTCTAAATTCCATGTTTCCACATTCAATGTCTGTAATTTGTTTTCCAGACGGCAAGTTTTCATTAGAATATCCTGTTGCGTCTTTTAGTAAAGTTTCAAACGGACTAATTACCCTTTTTTTAAGTAAAGGTATTGCGGTTAACTTTGCTCTAAAGTAATGCGTTGCTGCAGATAAATCAAATCCTGTAAATTGTGGTGCTTCTTGTATCGTTATTCTTTCTAATTCCATTTTTTGGAACCTCCTAATCATTTTATAACAATTATCAATAACTCAAGTACATAGTACTTTGTGGGTATCTACTTCACCACAACATTTATATCTGATGAAATCACTCCACTAATATGTACGAAAAATTATTACATATTGGCTTAACGCCTACAGAAGCTAAAATCTATGTTATGCTTGTTGATTTAAGTAAAGCTCAAGCAGGAGTTTTGTCAAGAAGAACAGGCATCCATAGACGTTCTATTTACGATGCTTTAGACCGTTTAATTGAGAAAGGCCTAGTTTCTTACATTATGGAAAATGATAAACGTTATTACATGCCTACAGACCCAACAAGAATTCAAGAGATTATTAATTTACAACAACAAGATGTTATGAGTATTATGCCAACCCTTCTTGCTAAGTTTCAGGAGAAGAAAGATAAACAACAAACATTCTTTTATCGGGGTAAAGAAGGGATTAAAACTATTTTTGAGGACCAAATTAGAGACGGAAAAGACATTTTTATTATCGGAGCTTCAAGAGCAGCGCAAGATCATTTGAAATATTACCTCCCTCATTACACAAAAAAGAGAATAAAAAACAAAATAAAATTACATGCGTTGTATGCATTACCTGAACATGTTACTCCCCCTCCTTTATCTAGAATAAAATATCTACCTGAAACATTCAATTCGTTAGTTTCAACTAACATCTATGGAGATAAAGCTGCTATTATTCTCTGGCTACCTCATGATCCTGTTGCAATTCTAATTAACCAACCAGATATAGCAAAATCATTTAAGAAATACTTTGATTTATTATGGAAAATAGGGAAACGATAAATTAAAGCAAATTCTTTTAAAGTACAACTAAAAAATAATAACCATGACAAATCCATTAGATATGTGTGATACAATCGCATTTTATGAGAATACTCCTGAGGTAGATAAAAAATTAGATGTAATTCTCGGTCAGACATTTGGATTTTATGTTCCTAAAGTACGATCTTTATGTTTAGCTGAGAGTGAACATTATCAATTTAGTTTTGCACAAATGCGTAAAATCGTCGATAAACTTCCTAAAAATGCTCAAATTAGACTTAAAGCTAAAGTTTCTGGCAATCCGGATTTATGGTTTTCTAATGGAAATCAGCCCATACCTACTTCTGACATAGATAAAGCAAGAAGTCCAACTGCAATAATTCCTTCATATATTGAATTTAGTGCAGACGGAGTTCCAAAGATTCAATTATATGGTCTTGGAAAGTCAATAGAAAATGTCATACTAACCACTAAAACCGCAAGAATAATTCAAGCAGAAGGCTTACTACACGAAGTAACTCATGCTATTAACTGGTTGGGAAGAAGAGAAATTTATAATGGTCAACCAAAATCCACAATACTTCAATTTCCAGATGGGGAAAAAATGTCAGCACTTGATGCATTAAAAGAATTTGGTAATGTTATGGCAACCCACTCACCAATGTCACACTATAGTTCATTTTACTGGGAACCAAGTGGAAATGGAATAAAAACTTTTCATGATGATCCAAATAGGGATGATAACGATATCAGAGCTATTGATGAAGAATTAGCAGAAACCGTAGCAGCTTACACTTTAGGTTTTACTTTCACTTCTAATTTAGAGAGAAGATTAGATCCGTTTGTAGATAGACCAGAAGTAAAAACGTTTGTAAGAAACTATCTAAATGCAAAACTTGTAGAGTAAAACATTTAAACTATTACTTTTTAACAAACCTATGAATATTATCTCATGGAACGTTAACGGTATCAGAGCAATTCTAAAAAAAGATTTCAAAGAACAAATAAAGTCTATAAATCCAGACATTTTGTGTCTTCAAGAAACTAAAGCACATCCTGACCAAGTTGATGAAATGCTAAAAAAATATGAACATCATTTTTGGAACGCCTCTATTAGAAAGAAAGGATATTCTGGTACAGCAATCTTTAGTAAGATCCAACCAATTTCAATAACTTACGGTATTAATGAAGAAGAACATGATCAAGAAGGTAGGGTTATAACTGCAGAGTTCAAAGATTTTTACTTAATTACTGTTTACACTCCAAATTCAGGAAGAGGTTTAGTAAGATTAGATTATAGGCAAACTTGGGACAAATCATTTCTTAAATTTGTTAAAAAGTTAGAAAAAACAAAACCAGTAATCATTTGTGGGGATTTAAACGTTGCCCACACAGAGATAGATCTTGCAAATCCTGTAACTAACTATAACAAAACTGCAGGTTATACACAACAAGAAATTGACGGTTTTGAAAATCTAATTAAAGCAGATTTCATTGACACATTTAGAATGTTCAATAAAGAACCTAAACATTATACTTATTGGGGTTATTGGAATAATCTTAGAAAAAGAAATATTGGTTGGCGTATAGACTATTTTCTAGTATCAAAAACTTTCAAGAATCAAGTGAAAGACTCAAAGATTCTTTCTGAAATGATGGGTTCTGACCATTGTCCGGTTGAACTTGTTTTGAAGTAATCTATTTAAAGTAACCTCTATTTTATACCATATGGGTTACAATTGGTCAAAACAAAAAGAACAAATTGAAGAAGTTATTCAAGCTACTCATAATCCTTTGAAAGAGTGGTGTCAAGATCCAAAAGGTTATTTTTTAATTAGAGTAAATAAAGAAAAGAAAAGAATTGAAGTAGGTTTTGTTACTAATAACCATATCATTACTAAAGAAATTGTTGGCAAAACAGCAACGGCAATTTACAATACTATTATTAGAAAAAAACTCATTACCTGTTTTGAACATGCTGCTTATTTAGGAAAAGAGCTGTATAAAGCAGAATTAGCATTAAAACATAATTTAAAATACAAACAAGAATTTCCTTTAAATTTCTAATTAGGTGTAAGTCTATAATCTATTGGTTTCATCAATGAATGCGGATGAATTCCTGCACGTAAAATTTTTCCAAGTTGTAAAGCCGGTCTTGGATCTCTATCTTCAGGATTATGTTGTAGAAGTGCATCAATGGAAGTTATTAATCCTAGAGGTAAGTTTGGTACTTCACTAACTTTCTGTAAAACTCTATCTTTAATTGATCCTGGGGCAGAATAAATTTCAAACACTAACTCTAAATCCGTTTTACTTTGATAAAAATCTTCAGTACTCCCTACAACCATCTCTGCAAGAGTAATTCCTAACCCCCAATATGCTGTTTTAGGTACTGCCCTTCCATTAGTTTGCTCTTTGCTGAAATACGGCGGCGTGCCGCAAAGATTGCTTATTTCTCTTTGAAGCAGAACACTATCTCCAAAAAACAATGTATGAAATTTTTTAGGGATTTGATTTTTAGTTAGTTTTGTCAAACCAAAATCTACCCTGTAAGCTCGTGGAACTCCATTAACATCTTCAATAAAAATATTATCTGGTTTTGTATCATTTTCAACAATTCCTTCTTTTATCCATCTTTGATATAATGGGATTATTTTTGTTAATACTTCACCAACTAATAGAAAAGGCACTTGTTTATTTGGAATAATAAAGCTTGATAATGATGCCCCTTGAGGTTGTTTAAGAAGATGAATGTGAGACAGATTTTTTTTAGGATCTTTAACAAATACACTTCCAAAATATGGGACCAGTTCAGTATTTTCCTTTTCTCTTTGATATACAAATAATTCTCCTAAAGTGCCTGCTAATGTCTGCATTTCATAACCAGTAAAATCTCTGAATCTCCAACCTTCTTTAAATTGGCCATGCCCTGCATATTGAATATCAACCTGTTTAAAATCATAACTTTTTTTCTTACCAGTACGGTTTATTCGAACAACTTTTGCTGCAATAGTATCCTCTACTACACTAAAAACTTCACTATAACCACCATCACCAATGATTTTACGTGATTTAAATCGTAATTCTTCTAAAACTCGTTTAACTAACCCTGGATCAAGAACATTTTGTGGTAAGTTTACTAGTGTCATCAAAATCAACTTAGAATCTAACTTGCTTGAATCCGACGTCTACGTTTAGCCTTTTTCATCTTCTTTCGCTGCCATTTCCAGCGCATTTGGCCTTTTTTCTTCCAACGTCGTGAACTTCTTTTCATCTACCGATTCAGAAAGTCAGTTATTTATAAAGATATCGAAAAAACAGCATGTTTTTTGAGACTACAAAAACTTTGTTTTTGTTTGTATCGAAAATGCAACGCAATTTCGAATCTTCCAAAAACCGTCAGATATCGAAAAAATCATACCTACTCTTCAATTACTCGCCAACTTCTCAATATCATATAAAGAATTAATAATACTATGATCAACAAAACCAGAATACTTAATATTCCTTTTCTACTTCCTACCCCATCTTCAAATAACGAAGAAACAAATCCAGGTCCAGGTACTTCAACAGAAATAGCAAAATAAGAGAAATGTGGTACTTTTGCAGTGTAAACAGCTGGATCATCATTACTAACTAATTTAGTTTTCAATGGTTCCCATACTCCTTCTTCAAAAACATACAACATTACATCTTTGGAAGAATAATTAGAAGCTTCTAACCACCCTTGAGATACAGTAAAAGTAACAATGGCCTCATCAATCTCTTCAGATAATAAACCGGTAGTAATATCAAGATATTGATATGTGTTGTTCAATAACATTACCTCATCCGGAACACTATCAAACGAACTAACCTGTACGGCTGCTTCTTTTTCTACCGTAGATACAATATTAATTGAAGATACTGCAATGGAATTATGAGCAATAGTAACGATAGTTTCTATGTCAGGAGTAAATGTGACTTGCTGTTCACTTTGTGAATCACTAATAACTGCTTCTTCAATCACTTCTTCTTCAACAGAACTTGAACTACTTCCGCTACTTGATGAAGATGTATCTTCACTAGCACTTTCAGTTTCATCTTCACTACTAACTATTATTGCACCACCTCCTCCTCCGCCACCGCCTCCACTTGATGAAGAGCTGCTGCTACTAGAAGAGCTTGATGATGAACAGGAAGAGCTACAAGAGCCACCACAATCTGTTCCACCCTCATTTCCATTTTGACTACCATCAGAGCAAGAAGTAATTGAAAAATTGTAAGTTGTACTGTTAACATGCTGCACAGTAAAATTATCAGTAGTGTTAACAACAAAATTATAAGAACCAATAGATAAATTTTCTAATCCCCAATTACAACTCATTGAGGTACTGTTTGAACTACAAGACGCAGTTTGTGTCGTGTTATTAAAAAACAAAGCAGTACTTAATACACCTGAATAATCAAAGAGTGTAGCATTAACTGTATAATTATCTCCATCTCTTTCTATGTGATGTTCACTAGAATAAGTAATGCTCTCTGTGGTTGGTGAAACAGTATCATTAACAATAACTGTAACACCCAACGTAGAAACACTATAACTATCTGTAACATTTACATTAACAGAATATGTTTCCGTTGTTGTATACTGGTGTGTTGTGTTCTGCAAATTACTAGTAGAACTGTCATTAAAGTCCCAACCAAATGTTAATGCATCATTATCATCATCTGTTGCTGTGGAATTAAACGAAGTCACATCACCTACCTCAATAACAGAATTATTTGCAGGAGTTACAATAGTTAATTCACTAACATTTCTGTTCTCAACAGTGAAAGAAAATAATGTTGAAATATTCTCATTCCCTGCCAAATCACGAGCGATCACTTGCCAACCTACAGTTTCTTGGTTAGACAAATTACCTGAAAAGTTATACCTATACTCATCACCAGTTCCAGCCATTGTATAATTAACAAAACTTCCAGTATGATTACTACTTAAATAAATAGCAGAAGTGTTTAAATGAACATCAGTAACGTTTGCAGTAAATATTACTGTGTCATTATTATAAACAACTGATGGAGTTTTATTCTCTGCAAAAACTGCTGGTACAATAGAATCAACAGTAAAGTTTGCTGTTGATGAAGCATTTTCTCCAGTAGAATCATTTACAAAGAATTCAATTGAAAAATCTCCTTCACCCAAAACAGAAACATCAATTGTATCAGTCCAGTTAAAACTACTTGTGTTAATACTTGTATTACTATTATTTAATACATCCACTGAAGAACTGTTAAAGATAGAATAATTTGCATATTCTAAATTATCTCCATCAGATATTGAAACATTTAATGTGAAATCTGAAGAATATAGTGTGTTATTTTCAGGGACGGTAATTGTAATCCCTGGAACACTTGTTAGTGTAACTGTCCTAAGTTCAGTTTCATTTGTATTATTTCCATAATCTGTTATGTAAACTTGAAATGTATAACTTCCTGAAGTTAAATTACTTTTTGTTAAATAAAAATTTTCTCCACTACCATTCATTGACTCATTAACACCGTTCCAATCTAAAGTTACTGTTTCTAAACTTTCATCTGAAGTAATGTTAATTGTTACATTTCCAGTATTAGAAAATTGTACTGTTGAACTATTGCTTGGAGTTGGTGAAACAAATGATATTTCTGCCGTAACATTATCTAAAGAAGTTATTGCAGAAAATAAATCAATTCGAGAAAAGTTTAATTCGTTTCTTGAGTCTAATACTGTTTTACCTGTACTGTTCATAACACTAACTAATTCTGAGAATGATGGTGTATAATCATGTAATGTTTCATAATATTGAGTTAAAACTGCAGCAGCACCAGCAATATGTGGAGCCGCCATTGATGTTCCACTTTTAGACACAAACCCTGTACCTTTTGTTGTAGCAATGATAGAAGTTCCAGGAGCAAGTAATGTTAAAATAGGAGCTGCATTAGAGGAACTAAACACTGAATCATCATCACTAACTCTTCCTACCGCAGTAACATTTTCTCCACATGCAGGAGAAGTTATTCCTGTTGAATTTCCACCATTACCTGATGAAGCATCAACAAACAATCCCTGTGCAGCGGCAGCAGATGAGGCAGCGGCAAACCCGGAAGTGTCAGCAACATCACAATGTGTTGTGTGATGCACTTCTTGTCCACCTGATGTGACACCAATACTCATTGTAATCACAGAAATGTTATACACTGTTGAGTTAGAAATACATTCATCAATTGCTGCAATTGCCCAAGCAGTGTTTCCTGCTCCTGAATCTTTAAACACTTTCATTGCAACAATAGATGCACCAGGAGCAACTCCTTTGTAAGTATCATCCTCACCAGCAGCAATTCCTGCAACGTGCGTTCCGTGATCTACTGAAGAATAACTCCCGCTAGGATAGGGGTCTGAATCTCCATCAGCATGATCATAACCGCTAATAACTTTACTACAATTCCCTGCTAAAAATTCTTCAGAAGTACATCCGCCTAATGCTGGATGTGTGTAATCTACTCCTGTGTCTAAAACACAAATAGATTGTCCTGTTCCGTTAATATTAACTCCATCTAATGTTAAATTATGTGTTATTGATCCATTAATTTGTGGTAATGAATCATCTAATAATAATGTGATTGGAAATACTGGAAGAACTCTTTCAACCAAATCAGAATCTTCTAATTTTTCTAATCCTTCTTGTGTAACTTCTCCACTGAAACCATTAATAACTGAGAATTGTTGTTCAATTAAAATATCTACCTCTTGAGTAATTCCTAAATTTCCATTTTCTATAACTGCATCAACATCATCAAACAGTTCTTCTTGAATATCTTTGATTTCTTCTTTTCTTTCTTCTAATAATTCAGCCCCTTCTGGAACATTTTCATTTTTTAGAAATACAATAACTTCTACTGTATCTTCTTCTGTCAATTGTTCAATAACCTCTTCAGCAACATCAGTAGCTATAGCTGAAAATGCTAATATTGATAGAATGAAAATTAGGCCAAACCAGAGAATTAACTTATTGTTCTTTAGACCCCTCTTTTTCACGTCTTAAATGAATTTAAGATTGTATATAAAGCTTACTTTGAGAAAACGATTTTTGTATGACTTCAAGTAAAACCAACATCTTTTTAAAGAACACCTATCCTTTTCAGTTCATAGCGGGGTAGGGAAGCTAGGAGTACCCGCTGGGCTCATAAATCTCACTTGCGTTCGTTTCCTTGAATGCTGAGATTCAAGAAACCCAGAGATCGGAGGTTCAAATCCTCCCTCCGCTATTTTTTTTAATTAAAACAAGATTATCTCGCAAACCAGTAACTTTGATTATTTTGTCTCACTTTGGCAGAAAAGTATATAAATTCAGAAACTATCTATTCTAAAACATGTATCAAATGTCCCCAAAATCAGATGTACATCACGAATATACTGCTAGTTTAGCAAATTCTTTTCAAAGAAGTTATGACATCCCCCCATCGCCTAAGAGTGGCTATATGGGGCAAGATTCCAATCCTTTAGTGGAATTAAGTCCGAGACATACTAGCAGGTTAGAAACAACTGTTAATAATAACCCACCGCAATTATCTTCTGCACATGATCTATCAAAAAACTTACTAGAAAGAGCAGGTTTCCAATACTAAAATGAATTATCAAGTAGCAAGTTCAGGATACATGTCTTCTGTTGCAGTTTCAAGTTATTCTAGTGTCTCCAGTAGTAGTTTTTCAGACGATTCTGGTCCACCATGTGGTTGTGGTAAAGGCTGTTGTGCTGCTGGTGCTGCTTGGCGAGCCAGAAAAGGTATGTAGTTTCTTATTATAACCCCTATTAACGAAACTTTTAAATATCAGTTGATAATTTTAGTTATCAAATGAAAAGAAAAGATATCAAAAATAAAATAAAAGAATATTTTCTAACTAATCCTTCTGAGCAGTTAAGAGTGCGGCAAATTGAAAGAGAAATTAAAGTTCCATTGCCATCTGCTATTCGATATACTAAAGAGTTAGTTGATGAAAAAATTTTAAAAATAAATAGAATAGCTAATATTAAAGTCTACTCTGTTGATAGAACATCGTCTTCCTATGTTTTTCATAAAAAATTATTTAATTTAAAAAGTATTTTTGAAAGTAATCTAATTCTATTTTTAATTCAAGAGTTAAGTAACCCTAACATTGTTTTGTTTGGATCATACGCTAAAGGAGAGGATTTAGAAACCTCTGATATTGATTTATATATTGAAACACCATCGAAAAAAAAAATAAATGTTCAAAAGTTTGAGAAACTATTACAAAGAGAGATTCAATTGTTTACATACAAAAATATTAAAGAAGTTAAGAACAAAGAATTAGCTAACAATATTGTTAATGGTGTTACTTTAAACGGTTTTGTTGAGGTTTATTAATGAAAAGCAGTAATTGGGAAGAGTGTGTAAACGCTAATTCTTCAGTTAAAATTAGTTTAGACAAGTTTAAAGCAAGGTCATTGTTAGATACTGCAAATGGTAGAAACAAATATTTAGAAGAGCAAGAGATAAAAGAATCAAATGCAAATTATATCTTTGAAGCTTATTACACTTCAGCTTTAGAAATTATGCATGCTTTACTTTTACTTAACGAATATAAAGTAACTAATCATATTTGTTTAGGTTATTATCTAAGAGATGTAGTTAATCGTGAAGATCTCTTTAGATTATTTGATGATTGTAGATTTAAACGCAATTCTTTGATTTATTATGGGAGAAAAATGGAATTCTCTGTTGCTAAAGATGCTGTTAAAAAAAGCAAACTTTTGATAAAAGAATTAACTTCTTTAGTTAAAATAGAAGAATAATTTCATTTACTTTTTTAAATAACAACTAGTTTTAACACTAAATGATGGAAATTATTACCAAATTACAGAAATTAATTAATCATCCCCATATTGCAGTTACTGAAAGAGGTAATTCTGCAATTGAAGCTGCTTTTAAAACAATTCCAGAAAGTAAAACATTACTAATCCCTGAAGAAGGTGGGTGGTTAAGTTATGAAAAACTTCCTAAGAGATTAAACATTCCTTTTTCTAAAGTAAAATGTGATAATGCAAAAATAAATTTAAATGACTTAAAAGAACAAGTAAAAAATGCAGGAATGTTTATTTATCAAAATCCTGGTGGCTATTTCGCTGAGCAACCAATGAAAGAGATTTATCAAATATGTAAAGAACATGGTTGTTTAGTTGTTTTAGATATTTCTGGTTCAATAGGAACAGAATTATGTGACGGTGATTATGCTGACATTACTGTTTGTAGTTTTGGAGAGTGGAAATTAGTTGAAGCGAAAGGGGGAGGATGTATCTCTGCAAAAGATAAAACTACCTTTGATTTATTAAAATTTGAAGAACTTGATGAAGAAGAACAATTGTTTGCTATTGAACAACATTTAGATTTATTACCTAAAAGAATTAAATTTTTACAAGAAAAAAGACAGCAAGTTATCAAAGATTTAAAAGATTTTCAGATAGTTTATCCAAACGATATTGGCTTTGTTGTTGTAATAAAATATTCAACGGATGAAGAAAAAGAGAAAATAATCCAGTATTGTGAAACAAATAATTTACCTCATCGACCTTGCCCAAGATATATTAGATTACAATCAAAAGCAATTTCTATTGAAATTAAACAATTAACTGAATAAACCCAAACCTATTTAAACAAGAAATATCTATTAAACAATATGGCACTTAAAATACCAGAATCAATGGATGACTGTTTATACTTCACTAATCGGGGAGAAATTCTTGCTTGGGCTTACAAAAAAGAATGTCCTAAATGTAAAAAAGCAAAGATGGGCAAACCTGTCGATCCAAAAACAGGCAAAGTTAAGATCAGATCAAAAGAATATGTCTGTCCAGAATGTAAACATACTGAAGAAAAAGTTGAACATGAAGAAAGTTTAATTTTAGAATCTGCTTATACTTGTCCACATTGTGGAAAGAAAGGAGAATCTACTGCTCAATTTAAAAGAAAAAACTTCAAAGGTGTTCCTTCTTTTATAATAGAATGTCAACATTGTAATGAAAAAATTCCGTTAACTAAAAAATTAAAAGAACCTAAGAAAAAGAAACCTAAGAAAAAGAAGTGATTTAATATGGGATTAATTGAAGAATTATCGACATATAAAGTGTTTGAACTTAGAAAGTTTGGTAATGAGAGGAGGGTTAAAAAGCACATTCTAAATCTTTTAATTTCACTAAAAGAATTAAGAAAAAAAGTTAAGTTGTATCCTCGACGTTTTGGGAATAAAACTTTACTGGTAGAAAATCTTCAATTTTGTGAAGCAACGTTTGAAGAGTTTAGTCGTGGTGTTTTTTTAAATAGACTATCACAAAAGAATTTGATCATTATTTTAAGTAATCTCTCCCGTCGTTTGGGAAAAATTTCTGCAATACTAACCAACTTACCAAAAGATGGTAATGAAGAAATTGAAGCATTAAGGGAAAATATAGTTAAACATTGGAATAAAATAATAACTATTTCTAAAAGATATAGTGTTGTTAAATATGAAGGCACTCGTAAAAAATATTCTGGTATTGAAGAGAAAGGAAATATTGCTGGGATTGAGATAGTTAAAGCAGCATAGAATCAAAAACTTCTACTAAATTTTCATCTCTGTAAATTGGTATGTGGCCTGGCATATGTTGCTCCATATAGGCATATTGTCCTTTAGAATTTAGTAAATGTAAATGATCTGCATTTACATGGTTCTTCAAGTTATTTGGCAAATCTGCTTGTACTGGTCTTTTATGACTTTTTAAATGAGCAATGGCAACAGCCAATAATTCAGGTTGATAATCTTGACAAAATACATCTGCAATATGTGTCCAATATGGTTCTTTACCAGAAGTTGTTAAGAAATATTCTAATTTCTCACTAGATTTTCTTACTGATAATGAGAGTGCTTCAAGTGGTGTTAAAGAAATTACTTTATCTTGATTTAACATTGGATTAACTGTAATAATCCCCTCAAAACTCAAATCTACTTTCTGATCTTTAATTCTTCTAGCTAAGATATCAGATAAGCAAACCATACTACTATGTAATGGTGATTATTTATAAACATTCCTAAGAAAAAGTAGCAATCACAAACAATCTTTTTTTATCTTTACCGTGATTATTTACATACTGTACAAATTTTTGAATACTTGAAGAACGTTTTACTATACTAACAGTGTTTCCTTGTACTGGCGTTGTAATGTAATTCCCCCTACCATCAACATAAACAATATGTCCACCATAATCATCTTGCCATTTATCACTAAAATCAAATATTATGTCTGTTCCCGGTTTTTCAACTTTCTTGTCATGTAACACCTGATAATCTTTCCATGAAAAACAGTAAGCTGTAAACTTAATCTGTTTTTCTGTGTTAACTAATCGTTGTATTGCTTCAATGATCTCTTCTGAAAAAAACTTTGCCGGTAATTTTTTAGTAGCGTATCTATGATGTAATAACTCAGTTGAACGTTTGTAAGTTAATTGTGTCAATTTCCTTTTTAGTTGATGATAAACATCCGGAGTAAAAAATTCAAACAGTTGTACGCTTGGCATTTGTTTCTGTTTTTTCAATTCTTGCTTAATTCGCTTAACTGTATCTTCTTGTTGGTATACACTATTAATGGGCATGGTACCACCCTCCTACTGTTAATCTCTGTACTTTTCCAACAACTTCTTCAATTTCATGTAGTGAGTGTTTACTCACTGCAAAAAAACAGAATGTGTTAGCTAATGGTAAAACCTTTTTAACGGCTTTACCTTTTTCGTTGTATAACACTAATGTTCCACCGTCTCTTTTTCTTAAGTTTGATAAATAAGTCATAAACGCTAATTTTCTTTTTTCTAATCGATCATCATGTGGTAATAAAAAGTCTGTATCTTCGTATAATGTTGCTGCCAAATCTACCTGATTTCTTTTAAATTTTAATCCAGTAAGATATTCCATATACACCATGAACGCTTTAGATCTTAAAAAATCGTAAAAAGCTTTGATAACTTTATTTTTACAGTTAAAAAAATCTTTAGTTTGTTTAAATGAGAACAAATCTGAAGTTTTCTGAGTAAATTTTTCTTCATCAATTGCTTTTTTCAGTTCTTCTAATCTAGCTTCATGAAAAAAATGTTGTAATGATAAGTGAGGGAAAGGTTTCTGTTTTTGAAATTCTTCTCTTAGCCTTTGCATGGTTATTTGTTCCAAATACTGTGGCGCTAACCAGAAATTTAACAAATGCATCTCTGGAATGTCTTGCCCTTCAGCATAACCAAAAGTTCTTAACATTAATTTAATGAATGGAAACATATTATCAAGATCTCTAATAGGCGCTATATAAAGTTTTCTTAGGATTATTTCTCTGCAGTAAAATAAGCTAAATCACATCTTTCTAAGTATCTTTCCCAAAAATCTTTTCCTTTGATGTTAATTCCTTCTTCAGAAATGATTGGTTTGTGCCATGTGATCTCTTTGAAGCCAATTTCTCTTAAAATGGATTCAATTGTTTCTTTTGTATGATAAAATGCGTGCAGTGTAACTAACTTTTTGTTATTGTTATAGAGCTCTATATCAATTGGAACTCCTTCTTTTAATTCATCTGCTTTAACTATCTTAATAGAACCAAACTCTTTGTTGTCATACACCAGGCTTTTTGGATTATCTATAATTCCAATCACTTTACCTTTTTTTTCTAAACTCTCAAAAAATTTAGTAAGTAATTTCTTTAACTCATCTTTTGTTTCTAAATATCCAAAAATAAATGGGGCGTTAATGATATAAGATTTAGGATAATTTACAGTTAACATATTTCCAAATATAAACTTAATATTTTTCTTTTTATTCTTCTCCGCCTCATTCAATTGTTCTTTAGAATTATCAATGCCATAAACTTTAAAAGCATTCTCTGCAAAATTTACTGCAAAAAATCCATCTCCGCATCCTACATCAATAATTGTCTTATTATTTAAGTCTCCTGCTAGTTTTAACACAGTAGGGATTATACTGAATTGTTTATCTGGTTTTGTATGTGATTTGTTGTGAATTTTACCCATTTTATCATAATTATTTAACATATAGAAATTCAACATTTTATAATTCATATATCTTTCTCTTGTCTCTTCGATATTTTAAGAAAGATTTAATAATTAAGCAAGATCGTTAGAAATCATGGAAAGATACACAATAACAGCAGCTCTTCCTTATGCTAATGGGAAGATTCACATAGGACATTTACTAGAATACATTCAAGCAGACATTTTTCAAAGATTTCTAAAACTAATTGGCCAAGATGCGTTATACATCTGTGCTTCTGATCAACACGGAACTCCTATAGAAATTAATGCAAAGAAAGCTAATATCCCTGTAGAAGATTTTGTAAATAAATATTGGGAAGAACATCAACAAAGCTTCAAAAAATTCTTCATCAAATTTAACAATTTCTATAAAACACATTCACCAGAAAATCAAGAACTTTCAGTTTGGTTTTTTACACAATTAAAAGAGAAAGGTTACATTTATACAAAAGAATTACAACAATTATATGATCAGCAAGCAGAAAGATTTCTCCCTGATAGATTTGTTAAGGGAACTTGCCCTAAATGCCATACTGAAGATCAATATGGTGATGTTTGCGAAAAATGTGGTGCGACTTATAACACTACTGATTTGGTTAATCCTTATTCAATATTAACTAAAACAAAACCAATTTTAAAATCATCAACACACTACTTTTTCAAACTCAGTAAATGCCAAGATAAATTAAAAAAATGGTTAGATGATACAACAATTCAACCAGAGATTAAAAATTCATTACAAGATTGGTTAAGTAAAGGTCTTGAAGATTGGTGCATCTCAAGAGACGCACCTTATTTCGGTTTTGAAGTCCCAAACAGTAAAGAAGAAACTGGTGCAATAAAATATTTCTATGTCTGGCTTGATGCTCCAATAGGTTATTTAGCTTCATTAAAAAATTACTGTGACAATAACAATTTAAATTGGAAAGATTATCTTTATAACGGAACTTTACACCATTTTATTGGTAAAGATATTGCTTATTTCCATTACTTATTTTGGGTAGCAGAATTCTTAGCTTTAGATATCCCTTTACCTAAAATCACTACTCATGGTTTTATCACTGTTAATGGTAAAAAAAT
Source organism: Candidatus Woesearchaeota archaeon (assembly GCA_018657475.1). GTDB lineage: Archaea > Nanobdellota > Nanobdellia > Woesearchaeales > GW2011-AR9 > JABHXC01. The sequence continues at coordinate 9,265 of JABHXC010000007.1, read as the reverse complement.
GTCAAAATCTCGGGGTACTTTCCTCACCGCAGAACAATTTCTTGATCTGTATCCTGCAGAATCTTTAAGATTTTATTATGCAAAAAATCTTACAACAAAAGTTGTTGATGTTGACTTAAATTTTGAAGATTTCGTTGCAACCAACAACAATGAATTAGTTGGCAATCTTGGAAACTTTTGTTATCGTGTTTTAACATTTGCAAAGAAAAATTATGGTGAAATTACAGAGATAAAAGAAGAACCAGAATTAGTAAAAAAGATTGAACAATTAATCAAAGATACCGAGGAAAAATATTTAACATTACAATTTAGAAGTGTTGTTACAAATATTCTAAAGATTGCAGATATTGGCAATGCATATTTCCAAAATGCTGCACCGTGGGAGAACAAAGAACAAAAATCTAAAGAAGTTGCATTCTGTGCTAATCTGGCAAGAAATTTAGCGATTATTGTTCAACCAATTCTTCCAGAATTTTCTAAAAAAATCCAAAATGTTTTTCAAGATACAAGTTGGAACTGGAAAAATATAACTTTCAAATGGCAAGGTAAAATCCAACTTGTTGAAAAGTTGGTTGAGAAAGTCGAGTTACACCAACAGGAAGAAAAGTTTCCTTTACAACTTGCAGTCGGCCATGTAGAAGAAGTAATTGAACATCCAAATGCGGACAAACTATTTATTTTCAAAGTTAATTTTGGAAATGAAACAAAACAATGTGTTACTTCATTAAGAGAACTCCTTCCCAAAGAAGCTTTTCTAAATAAGAATTTAGTTTTCTGTTTAAACCTTAAACCTGCTAAATTTCGTGGTGAGTTATCCGAAGTCATGATAATTGCTGGAGAATATGAAAAAACCATTCTACCTTTGGAAACTCAAGAAAAACCAGGAACTGAAGTAATCCCTAAAGACTTAACAGCTAATCATCAACTGATAACTTTTGATGAATTTAATAAAGTTGTTTTAACAGTAAAAGACAAAAAAGTATTGTTTAAAGAAAAACCTTTGTTAGTTTCTGAAAAACCAATAATTGTTGATTTACCTGATGGTTCAAAAGTATGTTAAAAATAGACGATAGGAAATAATAACCTTTATATACCCACTTGCTTTACTTCTAGCTTAGAGGATGGATGGAAAAAAGAGGATCTCTGCTAGGACTAGCTCTATGTTCTTTCAGGGGCGAAAAGGACAAGTAACCGTCTTTATTATCATCGGTATCATTATCGTGTTTACTTTCGCAGGAGTGTTATTTCTAACGCAATCAAAAGTAAAAGATGATCTTTCTACTAGTGCAGATCCTATTATTGCTGATATTTCTCAAGAGTTTTCTCCAATCCAATCCTATACAGAGAATTGTCTTACACAAACAGGTAAAAGAGGTCTTCGCATTCTTGGCGACCAAGGCGGCTATATCCATCCATCCATAGTTGCTGAATTTTCGCCAACACAACAAACCGATGCCCAGGGACTGGATTTGGGTTCAACCCAAATTCCATACTGGCATTATAATTCTAAACCTAATGGTGCAAATGAATTTTCATTTACTAGCCATAAACCTTCAATGACAGTAAACGGAGAAAATCCTGAAATGAGTATTGAATCACAACTTGCAAGATTTGTTAATGAAGAACTTGCCACTTGTTTGCAAGGATATCAACCATTTATTGAACAGGGATTTATCATTAGTTCTGATGAACACCATGAAACTGAAGTAACTATCGGTGAAAGTAGCGTTAATTTGTGGTTAAAGAAAAATGTTGATGCTTCATTAGGAGATGCAGAAGATTCTATGGACCAATTTTTTGTTAAATTGCCTGTGAAACTTCCACGCTATTATCGGATTGCTCAGAATATCACTGACATTGAAGCAGAGTACAATTTCATTGAACGACAAGCTTTGGAACTGATTGGAATTTACAGTGGAACAAATCCTGATCAACTTCCTCCCGTAGAAGATGAAACATTTCAATTATTTTCTACTGTTAGTTGGGCTGAAGCAGAAGTTAAGGAAGAGGTAAAAGATTTACTTGTGTCAAATGTTCCTTTACTTCGTTATTTAGGAAGTGACAATTTTTACCGTTATGAATATCAACCTACTGCTGCATCTGTGATTGATTATTCACAATTACACCAAAAAAATTATGATAATTCCATTTTACCATTAGAAGGTGCAGAAGGGTTAGATATTTCGTTTGACTATTTCGGTTGGGAACCTTACTTTGATGCTACTGATAAAGGTGGTAGTATTCAACCAACAACTGTTTCAATCAATTATCATTTCTTGCAATATGCTGTTCAACATTATCACACATCTTATGATATCAGTTATCCTGTTCTTGTAACTGTTACTGATCCAAGTGCGTTTAATGGTGAGGGTTACACTTTTACTTTCGCTTTAGAGGCTAATATTAGGAATAGTAAAATTGTCGATCCTGAAAGAATTCTTCCTCAACCTGTAGCTGCTTTACAACAAAGTATGGTTTGTGATCAAGATAAAAGAAACACGCAAGAGATTAGAACAATTGTTATTGACAGTTCAACTAAAGAACCTATTGATGCCGTTCAAATTGGATTTTCTATCCCTGATCAAGATAACTGTGTTCTTGGTATAACTAACATTGACGGTTTGTTTGAAGAACAATATCCTTCAGTTCTTGGAGGAATTGGCAGTTATATGAAAGAAGGTTACTTAACAAACTTTTATCCCATTGACACTTATCAATACCAAGACTCTCCTGGAATTATTGGTTATGCCGTTTCAGCTAGACCAGAACCAGTAATTGAGTTACATCCGTATAAAGAAGTTAACATTTCTGTGCAAAAGAAAACTTTACAAAAATGTATTGGGGATACTTGTTACGGCCAAGGTATTTTCAGTGGCGGAGAAGAAGTTTTTGGTTACATCCCTGAACAAAGAGAAACCCGACATTCTTGGAGATTTGTTAATGCTGCTCAGTTATTAACTGAAGATGAAACTGCAGTGATTACTTTACAAAGAAAAGAAGACACTACTCCTGGAATTTATGGTGACGATTATACTACGGCAGTTACTGTTACGGGTGATGGTAAATTAAGTGCTAGGTTAGTACCTGGAAGATATGCTGTTACAGGTTTAGTAACTTCAGAAGCTCCAATAACAATTCCTAAAGAAGAAAGGTGTACTGATGGTTTACTTGGGCAATGTTATGATCTTGCTGCAATCACTTTAGATCAATCATTAACTGGCCAATTATCTTGGGAAGATGAACAATATTATCTTGATATCACTCCTGAACAATTGTATGGCAGTGAAGAAATAGTGTTATATGTGTTAACACACGAGTTACAAAATGTTCCTGAAAGAACAAATAGGAGAGTTATTGAAGATTTACAAGTAGCAGGGGAGTTAGGAAGACTTTCACAAGAATTACGAGGATCGTTAAATCCTGTGTTTAGATAAAAATGACAAAAACAATTCAAAGCATGGCATTGTTTATGGTTTTCTTAGTTATCACTCTTCCAATTTATGCTTCAAGTGCTTTGGCAGCTTCAGTTGAAATAACTCACAATTCCGGAGATGCAAATATTCCCGATTATATTGATGCCTCTGGCGATACATGGCAAGTTGATGTTCAAATTTCAGGAAATTCAGAACCTGTTAGTCCAGATAATGTTTTAATGACTGTTGAAAGTGGCACTGAACATTTTGACAGTTGTAATCCTTCTGATTTGGGAACAGTGTGCACTTATCAAAGTCCTCTTACTGGTATTGATGAACGATCTTACGAATTTGTTGTTGACTATGCTGGCTCATCTGATGTAGGAATAATTTATGCTGACAGTTCAGCTCCACAAATAACTTTTAGTGGTAGACAAGCATGGCAAGAATCAGGAGTGTTACATCTTGACTTTTCTGTATCTGACCAACTTAATTCTCGCCCTTGTGTAGGGATTGATACTATTGAGATAGTTGACGCTTCTTCTCAACAAGTTCTGCAAACAATTCCGTTTACAGAAAAAATGTGTGATTATAATTTCATGGAAGATAGTAGATATCTTGGCCAAGTACAATCTTCATTAACTGGAGAAGGTTTTAGGTTGCTTAAAGTTCGTGCAACAGATAAACTTGGCCATCAATCAACTTCACAAGTGGTAGCAACAGAAACAGACTTTGTAGCTCCACAAATTTTAATGGACACTTTAAATTTAAGCATTGGTAAATTCATGGGCCAATTCATAACTTCAGCAAATATGCAAGTTGACATTATTGAAAGAAACACTATTGATGCATCATCTATTACTGTGATCTCACCAGATGTAGAAGTTTTAAGTGATGCACAGTGTGTTGCTGGTGAAGAAGATCTGTGGCATTGTTCATGGGACTTAATTAACATTAATCCAACATCTTCTTTAACTATGGCGTTGGAAGTTACTGATGAGTATGGTAATGTTGCAACTGAAAGTAAAATATTTTCATTAACTTTAGATTCTACAGCTCCTACAATTATTTTCTTTGGTACTGACAAAGTTTACAATGAACAAAGTTATACTCACAATGATCCAAATAGGGTAATTTTACAAGCTGAAGATCAGGGTAGTGGTGTTACTGTTGATCAAATTCGTGCAAATTTGGTTAGTATTGGCGGTTCCACACAAGAAATTCCTACTTGTGAAAATAATCTGGGTCTTGTAACTTGTGTATGGGATGTTAATACCCTTTCAGCTGGTAGTACTCCACGTATTTGGTTAACTGAGTTTGAAGATGCTGTTGGTAATGAAGGTGAGTTAAGACAAATAGAACTTGTTAATGAAGATGATGGCCCAATTGTTAAAGAGTTAAGATTTAGAGGTTCAACTTTAGGTTTAGATCACGATTACTTCCAAGATAATGATGAAATTCATGTTACTGCAACTCTGCAAGAAAGTAGTGGTGTTATATTTTTAATTAATTTAAACAATGTAGTTATGGACGCTCCTACATTATACCCTACTGAATCATTAAGATCTGGTGTTCCTGAAAGAGAAGGTTGGGCAGTGTTCAAATCAGAAGATGTTTGTGAACGTGGTGAAAACGATTTATGGGAATGTAGTTTCTTTACAGATCCAATTAAGAGTGGTCCTGCTTCAAGTGTAGATCTATTTATGCGTGTTTTAGATACCGCGGGTAATGATGCACAGATTGTAGAAGCATGGGAAACAGAACCAAAATTTGTAACTGGAACAAGGGGAGATTATGAATTTGACATTTTAGGAACCGAGTTACAAGAAAATCCAAATTATTGGGAAGTTCGTCCAGCTCCTGTTCCAATTAAAAAGTTTATTGACCTTGACGTTACTAATCTTGGTTATATGACTATGCCTTTTACCGTACAATTACGTAGCGGTTCAGATAATGCTGAAGCATTAAGTGTAACTTTAATCCCAAACAGTTGTCAACCAGTTGATGCTGAGTTACCTGCACCTACATTATCTAGGGCTTTAGTGCAAGGCGGTAATTATCCGTCTGGTGTTGATACAGCTGAAATGGTTGCTGTTCTTGAGTTTACACCTTTCCAAGGCAGATCATTCTTTGGAATTTCTAAAGACGATGGCGAGTTTGAGAAAGTAACTGTGGATTATAACTGTCAATTTAGAGTGTTAAGTAAAGTTGGTGATGTTGCTATTACTACTCCCGAAATTCAAGATGTTACTTTTAGTGTTGACTTTTCTTTTAGTAAGTTAGGTGCTGCTGATGAAAAGTTAGAAGAAAAAATTAAAGAAAAACGTGATGAAATTGAAACTGGCTTTTATGGAGTTTTAGGAGTTTTAGCTGAAATTTTCAAATGGGTTGATTATCTTGTACAAGTTGTACAGTTGGTTATCGGTGCAATGAATTTAGTAAATAGTGCTAATGCAGCAATGCAACCTGTAAGTACGAGTGGCTTTGGAAAACCTGCGGCAATTGCAACTTGTTTGGGTATTAATAATCTTGAACAAGCAGTAGACACTGGTATTGCTCCAATTGATACTGCCATGCAAATTTTATCTTGTCGACCTGCTGCAGGTAATCTTGGTTGGTATGGAAGATGGCAAAATATGATTCTTAATTTTTATAGAAATGCAGAAACCTTACAACAAGTTGAACAAAGACAAGTTTGTTATGATGAAGAAAATAAACCAATTAGTTGTCCTATTACAGCACCTGCAAGAGATATTAAAGAAAACCTTTACTTATCTGCTTTAGGTTTATGTGTGCCAGGCATTATTGAAAATATGGAAGAGTTAAGACAAATTAAGTGTCGAACATTATACTGTTATGAAGAAGAAGTTCCTGCAAATATTGCAACAATAGATTCTTGTGATAAGTTAGAATCATTATTGAAATGTAAATTTTTTTATGGAGAATTATGGTACATCCTTCCGTTTAGTCAAGCATGGGATAATATTTGGAGTAGTTTACAAAGAGCAATAGCCGATCCTTTAGCAGTTGCACATACTGTCAGTTTAGGAATTTGTGGGACACTCTGTTTAACTGGAGAAAATGGATTATCTGCAGGCTGTTCATTAACTTATTATATCTGGGATGTTATTGGTTATGTTGAACAGATAGCAGGATTTTTTACTACCCTCGTAGGAGAGTTTGAAGAAGGAGGATCAAATTATTGTTCAGCGGTGTTATAAGATGAAAGATAAAATAAAGTGGTGCTTGGAACAAAAACAAGGAATTAAGTTAGTTGAACCTAATGATAATCTGTCAGAAGCTTATCTAAAAGATTCTAAAGATTCTTTAGAAAGTATGGTTTCTAGTAAAGGGCTTTGGAAAACCGTAATGTCTTATTATGCTTGTTATTATGCACTTTACAGCTTGTTAATGAAATTGGGAATCAAATGCGAAATTCATTCTTGTACTATTGCTTTAATGGAACTACTTGGTTTTGATAGTAATGATATCGAGTTCATAGAAAAAATGAAAAAAGAGAGAATAGGGGTTCAATATTATCGCAAGACTCCTGATGAAATTAATTTGATCCAAATTAAAGAGTTTGTGATTAAATGTCAAGAAATTTCTTCTAAGTTGGATCATGATTCTATAACAAAAGTGAGGGGATTAGTCAAAAATGACTGATATTAGTCAAAAAACAACCTCTAATTTAGGGGTATTGATGTCTTACACTAGATGTTATAACAATAATTTACACGCAAGTGAAATTGCTAGGCTTGAAAAAATTCCTCAGAAGACTGTAGCAAGAAAATTAGATCATTTACAAAAAGAGGGATTGATTAATTTCAAAAGAGTTGGTAGGAACAAAAAATATTTTTTAGACTTAAAAAAAGAAGCTTCAGTTAATATATTGCGGGTGCTTGAAAGTTACAAAGCAATTTTGTTTTTAGTTAAACATCCAAAATTAGCGTTGCTTATTGATGAAATTTCTAGAGTTGCACCAATTATTCTGTTTGGATCTTATGCTAAGGGAAATGCAACTAAAAGTTCAGACGTTGATCTTGTAATTGTTAGTAAAGAAGATAAAAAAGTAAAAGCTATCTTAGAAAGGTATCCTTTTAAGTTTCATTCATATTTCTTATCTCTAGTAGAAATTAAGAAAATGTTAAAAAATAATGAACATCTGGCTATTGAACTAGTTAAAGACCATATTTTATTTGGTGATCAAGAAAAAATTATTAAAACGTTTATTGGGTACTGTAAAAAATGAAAAGAGGTTTAGCATTACTTGTACTTTTAGATAGTGTTGGTAATTTTAACAGCATGATTTGTTTATGCAATCAAAGAGGGAGATTTCCATAAAATGGTCAATATTAACCAAAAAATGGTCAATGTATTAGGTGGTATTAACTTAAACGCATCTATTTCTATCCATGCTTTAGCAAAGAAAGTTGATGAACCATACACTTCTATTTACCGGCAGATAACTAAATTAAACAAGTTTGGTGTTATTAAGTTAAATCGTCAAGGTCAGGTTAATTTTGTTTCATTAAATCTTAAGAATGAATTAACTCGTCATTTGTTAAGTGTAGTTAGTTATTTTAAGAAAGAGAAATTGGTTAATAAACATCCTTTGCTCAAAATTGTTGCTAAGCAATTTGGTTTTAATTCTCCGTTAATAGTTTTTGGCAGTTATGTTAGCGGTAAGAGAAGAAAACATAGTGACTTAGATTTATGTGTCCTAGGATTAAGTACTAAACAAGAAAGATTATTTAAAAGTTCTTTAAAAAAGATTGAATTAATCCACAAAATTGAGATTAATTGCTTGTTTTTTAGAAAAAATGAGTTTGTTTCTATGTTAAAGTCTAATTCACACAATGTTGGTAAAGAGATTTTTTTAAATCATTTAGTTTTAAAAAATTCTGATTTATGGTATTATTTAGTTAATGAGGTTGATGATGAAATTCGATTATAACAATGAGTTTAAACAGTTATTAGAGGAAAAAAGCGGTAAAAAATATTTTATACGTGAAAGTCAAGCCAAGTTTAAAATAAAATTGTTCTTAGAAAAATCTAAAGGAAGTTTCAGTTTGGTTAACTATGTTGATAAATGTTCAGAAGTTGAGAAATTATTTGTTGATTATTGGGCAATTACGATATCTTATTATTCAATGCTTTATGCTGCTAAAGCTGCTATTTTAGCTAAAGGTTATGAAACAGATGATCATTATGCAACACAGATTGCTTTAGGGGCACTATTAGTTCCTTCAGAATTAGAGAAAGAAGATTTAGAGTTGCTTGAACAAGGTTACAAGATTTTTGAAGAAGAATATGTTGAATATCTTCAAGATGCACACAAAGAAAGTAATCTTGCTCGTTATCAAGCAATAAGAAAATATTCTGAACGAAGAGTTAAAGATATAATTGAAAAAACACGTAAATTTATATCTAAGATTGAATTGGTATTAGAGGGAAGATATTGACAAAAAGAGGTTTAGCATTACTTGTACTTATTGTTTTAGTGTTAAGTAGTGTTACCGTTGTCGCTGCTTCTGATTCGGAATGTAGTGGCTTTATCGGCTTCTTAGAATGTTTTTTCTTTGGCAGAGAAGATGCTTTGGTAGGTGGCGCTACTGAAATTAATGATCATGATGATGAAGGCCGTATCATTTCTACCAAGATTGATGAAGATGAAGATGGAGTTTATGACAGAGAGATTAGATATAGTTATGATGAAAATGGAGTTTATAGATATGATTATGATGAATCAGGTGGTCTTATACTAGAGCAAACTGATACTGATGGTGATGGGAATATTGATCGTAGGATCACATATGATGGATCTGGTAATCGTGTATTGACAGAAATTG
>JABHXC010000057.1 GCA_018657475.1 Candidatus Woesearchaeota archaeon | reverse complement strand
ATATTATTCTAGGAGGATAAGAAATGGCAATATTAAAATTTGAAGGGAAGGAAGTAGAAATACCCGATAACAGCCCAATTGACACTCAAGCAGAGGAACTAGGCATCCCATTTAGCTGCAAAGATGGATATTGTGATTCATGTAGGGTTAAAGTAGTTAGTGGTATAGAAAATATATCTGAACAAAACGAAAGAGAAATTGAACTTGAATTAAAAAAAACTGAAAGATTAGCATGCCAATGCAAAATTAAAACAGGAACTGTTGAGATTGGTTTTGATCTTTTCTAGAACAAAATTATTTTTAGGAATAATTTATTTTAGAACTAAATAATATATAATTATTGACACCATAAAACTTATAAACAATAGTTAGCTTTTACCTACACTCAAAAAATGAAAATCATTTTAGCTTTTCCATCGAACTTATCTGATTCAGAAGATAAAGCTCAGATAAATCCACCTGTCGGAATTTTATTTGTTGCAGCAAAATTAGAACAAGAGGGACATGAAGTACAGTTTTATGATTGCATGTTAGAAGGTATTAAATTAAATGGTTTTAAAGATATTTTAATTAAAGAAAAACCAGACTGGGTAGGTCTAGGTTTCGTTTCAACTCTACGTGCTGAAGGTTTTAAATATGCTAAAGCAGCCAGAGAAGCCCTCCCAAATGCCAAAATTGTTGTTGGAGGAGTTCATTCCACTATTTTTCCGAGAAAAATTTTAGAAAAATTTCCATTTATTGATTATGTTATTAGTAATGAAGCAGAAGGTCCTTTTGCTGAATTAATTGAAAAAGGACCAGAAGAAGTTTTAGGAGTTGCATACAGGAAAGATGGAAAGATTATCAAAAACGCTCCTTCAATTCCAGAACCAAATTTAGACAACTTACCCAAACCAAGCTGGCACCTGTGTAACATGAAATTATATTACAAGAAAGCAAGAGACTTTGGTGCAGATTTTGTTAAATTCCCACATTTTGGAATAATTACAAGTAGAGGTTGTCCAAGTAGATGTACTTTTTGTGGTTCAGAAAAACTATCAAGAAAAGTAAGAAGACATTCCCCCCAATATGTTTATGATATGATTAAAGAACTTCATGTGAAGTATGGAGTAAACGATATCTATTTTTTAGATGATACTTTTGCAGTAAAGAATATGGAATGGCTTCAAGAATTTAAAAAATTACTTCAGGAAAATCCACTGAGTGTTGTTTACAGTGGCCAAATTAGAGCTAATACGCCTCCAGACATCTTAAAAGTTCTAAAAGAGATTGGATTTTACTCATTAAATATAGGTGTAGAAACTGGATCTCAAAGAATTTTAAATGCAATGAGAAAAGGTATTGTTGTAAAACAAATTCATGGATGCATAAAAGCAGCTAAAAAATTAGGACTATTAGTTAAAGTCTACTTAATCTTTGGTGATATACACGAAACAACAGAGGATATAAAACAAACCGTTGAGTTGGTTGTTAATCTTCCTATAGATGAGTTTGTTTGGGGTAGAATGACTTTCTTTCCTGGCACTGAATTATGCGTTATGAGAGGAATTCCAAATGAGTGGTGGTTTAATAATGATTATATGCCCCTCTCAGAAAACTTTGATTCTAAAGTTGTAAACCACGCTTGGTTTTTAATGTGTGTTAACCGTTTTTTCCAACAACTAAGGTATAAACATAAGTTAGGAAGAGTTCATTGGACAAAGGGAATTATCAGACAACTAATTATTGTCGGCGGTTTAGGAATTTTCATTAACAAAATTCCGTTCAAAACTTCATTTAAGAAAGACTTCTTGGCATATCTATTTCTTCCTTTAGGAATAGTTATGACTAAAACAGGGCTTAATTTATGGATTAGAAAAACTTACTTAAGATTAAGATATAAAAGAGAAGATTCAATATACTTTGATGATGATAAAAACATTATTCAAGAAATTCCAACACCACAAATTTCTTAATTTTTTATTAATATTTTTTTTAGTAATTAGTTTTTATAAGAAAAAATATTTCTAGCAATATTATTTTTATTCAATTTTCCAAAAACAGTAGTATATTCATGCTTGTTTAAAATATTCTTGACATCTTCACTAGTATGGTTCCCACTAACTTTATCATAAAAACTACATCTGATCCAAATTCTAGGTACACTTTTAATTATTGTTCGTTCCATCCCTTTAACCGCTTCTCTTTCAGCTCCACTTACTGTAAAACAAGCAAGATCAATTTTGTTAATTCCTAATTTTATGAGTATATTATCTATTGAATCAACTTTAACAATCTTTTTTCCAAGAAAACTATCCTCTTTAATTATCTTTGAAGAGATTTGATCATTTTTCAGCATACTCAAATGAGAACTTTCACTAACAGACAATTCTTTTTCACAAGACCTATCAGAAACACCACTATTGATTATTGTCACATTGTTCAAATTTCTTCTTTTGATATCGTAATGTAATAACTCGACATTTTTCTTATCAATCTCAACAATTACTACTTTTCCACTATCGCCTACAACGTCAGACCATTTAGCAACAGTTTCAATCATAAAACATCCACCTTGAAGTATTGTATCCCCTTTATTTGCAAGGCCATAAAAGCTAAGTCCCACTTGTTTCATCAGATATTTACGAAGAAAGTTTTTCAGTTTTCCCTGAGGCAACCAATAAACAAATAAGATATCAAAAGCATCACGTAATAATACTAAAGTTCCTTTTGATTTCCTAATTTTCTTCATTTCATAGGTTCAAGACCCTTATTTAATTAACTTTTTGGTTCTATAATAATCAAAATACATAAAACATATAAATCAAATTAATTCAGGAACTAAATAAACAATGAAAAAAAGATTATTGCAATTAATTGAATGTAAAAGTTGTAAAGAGGAGTTTCAGCTACATACATTCAATACCGAAAATTTAGAAATAAAAGATGGCCTTCTTATTTGCCCTAAATGTAATGTTTATTATTTTATTGTTAATTTTATTCCAAGAATTTTACCAAGAAAACTATACACAAATAATAAATTTGAAGAAAAATTTGAGAAACAAATTACTAAAATTCTTAAAAATAAAAATTTAAGTGAAAAAGACGATTCTCTTTTAAAATTAAAAAAAGATACCACCAAATTTTTTGGTTATGAATGGGTCCATTTTGATAGACATGGTTTTGATGATGAAGTTTATAATGAAAACTTTGAAAAGAATATATTTCATCACAAAACTCTATTAAGAAGTAATGAGATTAAAAACAAACTAGTTTTAGATGCTGGCTGCGGTAATGGACGTTATGTTTACCAGGCTTTAAAATGTGGAGCAGAAGTTGTTGGTTTTGATTTAGGTCCTGGTGTTGATTCTGCTTACAATAATACAAAACAATTTGCTAAAGCACATATCATCCAAGCAGATGTATTTAATTTACCATTTAAAGACAATATCTTTAATTTTGCTTTCACCATTGGAGTTATCCATCACACAGGAAATGCTAAAAGAGCTTTAAAATGTATTCTTGAAAAAGTAAAAGAAAAAGGAACAATTGCTGTCACTTGTTATCACAAAGGCAATATGTTGTGGGAATTTAATGATTGGTTAATTAGAAAATTTACTCTTAAAATGTCAATTCCAAATCTTATGACACTCTCAAAAATTTTAGCTAAAAGTTGTAAATTTTTTGGACTTTGGGTAGAAAAACCGGTTAATTTACTATTTCGCTGGGAGCCTAACATATCTATAATGTTTGACTGGTATAGCGCCCCTATTGCTACGCATCATACATATCCAGAAGTTTATTCATGGTGTAAAGAGTTCGGAATTAATGTTACCGAAGATTTACGTTGGGAAAAAAGAGAATGGATAAGAAATATTCGTTGGATAAGAGAATTTATTGCCCCAGATTTTGCGATAACAATTAAAGGTATAAAAGAAAAACATTCTCTTAAATTTATAAAACCTAAACATGTTTGGGATAAAACCAAAATTAATTGGTAAGTTTCTTTTCTCTTTTTAATAAACTAATTAAAAAATTAATCTCTAATTTAGTTATTCCTTTAAGTAAGTATAATAATAAGAAATAAACAACTACCGAGATTAAAATAATAATAAATAATTTAAAAATCACATTTTGAATTTGAAAATCTCCCATAAAATACAACAATAAACCCATTACAGAAGCAGAAAAAAAACATTTTATAATGAATTTTGGCATTAAACTAAACCCAGCTTTTCTAATTGTTAGTGCACCATACCACCCCGCGATTAAAAATGATAATAATGTGCTAATTGCTGCACCAAGATTCCCAATCCAAGGCACAAGAATAATGTTTAAAACTACATTAAAAATAGTTAAAAAAACTAAAAACCACATCAGTTTTTTAGTTTCTTTTCTTAGCATAAATATTTCTATTGCTAAAATAAACAATATATAAAATCCAACACCCGCCCCTATTATTGGTATTAAAAGTTTTCCTGTAATAAATTCTCCTGTAGAAATTAACTTAATAATTGGTTCAGCTAAAATAGTTAAACCAAAAAAAACTGGAATAGACAACATAAAAATATATTTATAAGAATATTTAAAATACATTTTTACCTCATCAATTTTTCCTCTATTCCACGAACTTGCTAGTGAAGGTTGCAAAATTAATATTATTGGATCCGCCACAACCCTAATTACTCTACAAAGAGCATATGCTAATGCATAAATTCCTACTGCAGCAGCTCCGTTAAAAAAGCCAATAACATATTGATCACCAGATTGAATTATCCAGAATAAAATTGGAGTCACCGTTAATGGTAGACTAAAACTAAAATAGTGCTTAACTGATTTAAAATTTGGAGCTTTAAGATGAAGATGTTTCCTAATATTTATTGCTAAAACAATTATTAATATCACCCTTACCGCAATAAAAGCTATTATTACTCCTAATAAACCAAATCCTTTTAATAAAAAGAAATAGATCAATAAAATCTCGGCAACAACATTAAACATTTCAATTATTGAAAAAAGTTTCATTTTTTTTCTTGATTTAATAAAAGTGCCTAAAAAGTTGTAAATTACCCTTGCCAAGATCATTAAAATTACAAACTTAAAGAAAAATCCTGCTGTTGTTTCATCAGTCAATAATAAACCAATAATATCTGAAAAGAAAAATATTACTAAACCAAAAAACAGGGCTCCAAAAAGCGAAATGATAAACACTGAGCTAAATTCCCTTCCAAGTTTATTCTTGTTATTTTCTCCACTCATAAAGCGAATAACTCCCTGTTGCATACCAAGAAGAGAAAGACCTGTTAATAAGAAAACAGTTATTTTAATTTGTGACCAAACTCCAAATTCAGCTGCTCCCAGAAATTTAGTTAAAATAGGGAGAATCAAAAATGATTGTAATGCTGCAAGTATTTGGGCAATACCTATAAACACAACATCTTTTGCATATTTTTTATAGTTTATCATTATATAATAACCCAAAATGTCCCATTTCTCGTTAAAGTTAAATTAAATGATCGATATAAAAATAACATAATTACTTCTTTTACAAAATATTTTAAAAATCTTGTGATATTTTAATTATACAATGATAATAGAATTCTTGAAGAGGGTTCATGTTTAAGAAAGCTTATAAACACAAATTATAGAGATTACCTATGGACAAAAAGATTAAAATTCTTTTTATGATAGATAGGAAATATCCTACTGATCACGTTTTTCTAGAAGAAGTTTATGCAAAAATTCTTTCAAAACAAAAATTTGAAATTACTTGGTTAATGAAATCTAAAAAAAGAATTGAAAAAAGAAAAAAAGCATGGTGGCACGGTAACAAAGTTATTGTTATTCCTTCAAGAGGAAACGGTCTTACAGAATATCTTTATCAAATCATTGATTTGTTAAAATTAAAAACTATTGTCTCTAAAGAAAAATTTGATATAATTCAAGTTAGAAACGATCCAATAATGGGTTTAATTGCTAATTATTTTTCTAAAAAAAACAGTGCAAAGTTTGTTGTTCAACTATCCCACCTAAAAGCAGAAGAAACAATAAATTTTGCTAAGAAAGGTTTTTATGGCAATAAAATCAAAAATTTGCTTGTTGGAACAATTGAAAAATTTCTTAGACAACAAATGCTAAAAAGAGCTGATTTAATTTTTCCTATTAGTCAAGAGATGAAAATATATTTTAAAGATTTAAACATTAAAAAACCAATGATTCCATTACAACTTTGTGTTATTAAAAAAGTGAAAGTTGAAATGAAAAAAATTGAGTTAATCAAAAAAAGATATAACCTAAAAAATTCAACTGTTTTTATTTACTTGGGAACATTAAGTAGAAGTAGAGAATTAGAAAAAATGATTCAAGCATTTTCAATAGTCCATAACAATAAGCAAAAAACCAAAATGATCATTGTTGGTGAAGGAAAAGAACCTAATGATTTAGAATTTCTTAAAAAAATTGTCAAAAAACTTAATTTAGAAGATTCAATTATGTTTACAAATAGAGTTCAAAGAGAAGAAGTGCCAAATTACATTGAAGCTTCTGATATTGGATTGTCTCCAGTACCTTTCAATAATGTCTTCAAAAGAAGCTCAATAACAAAACTTGGAGAATATCTTAATCAAAATCTACCGGTTATCGCAACAAATTTTCCAGAACAAACTAAAATTATGAAAGAAAGCGAAGCAGGATTTTGTGTAAATTACACTATAAAAGAACTTTCATCAGCTATGAACAAAATGCTTACTCTTTCAAAAAAAGAAAGAAAAATTATGGGGGATAAAGGAAAGATTTACATACAAAAATATCGAAATGCAAATGTTTTTGCAAATAAAGTTATTGATGCATATGAAAAACTTCTAAAAAAATAAGATGTGTGGCATTGCGGGTTTTAATTGGGAAGATAAAGAACTAGTCGCTAAGATGAATTCCTCTATTATACATCGAGGCCCTGATGGACAAGGAATATACACAGACAAAAACATTTCTCTTGGCCATAGAAGATTAGCCATAATCGATCTCTCAAACGCAGGCAAACAGCCCATGTGTAATGAAGATGAAACAATTTGGATAACTTATAACGGAGAAGTCTATAATCATCGGGAATTAAGAAGACAATTAGAAAAGAAAGGTCACAGGTTTAAATCTAACACTGACACCGAAGTAATAATCCACGGTTATGAAGAATGGGGAGAAAAAATATTAGAAAAACTTAATGGCCAATTCGCATTTGCTGTTTACAACACCAAAAACAAAACTCTGTTTATAGCTAGAGATAGAATTGGTATTAAACCTCTTTACTATTATCATAAAAACAACCAATTTATCTTTGCTTCAGAAATTAAAGCAATCTTGCAACATGATATTAAAAGAGAAATTGATAAAGAATCTCTTAATCATTATTTATGTTATGGTTTTTCTCCTGCTAAGAAAAGTATGATTAAAGGGATCAAAAAACTTCCCCCTGCTCATTTGATTATCTTAAAAGATAATAACATTCATATTCAAAGATATTGGAAACCTTCTCAAAAAAAAGAAAAATGGAAAGAAAATAATGCAATTAAAGCAACAATTAAACATCTTGATGATGCAGTTAAAAAAAGATTAGTTGCTGATGTTCCTGTTGGTGCATTTCTTTCTGGAGGAGTTGATAGCACAGCATTAGTATGTTCGGCTAAAAAATTTAAAGAAGATCTTAAGACATTTTCAATAGGTTTTAATTATGAAGATTTTAATGAAGCACCTTACGCTAGGAAAGTATCTAAAATTCTTAACACAGAACATATTGAAAAAACATTTGATGCAGAAGATGTTGCTAAAACTCTTCCAAAACTAGCTTATTTTTATGATGATCCTTTAGCAGATTATTCTGCCTTACCAACTTATTTTGTTGCCGAAACTGCTAAAAAGCATGTTACAGTTAGCTTAGGAGGAGATGGGGGAGATGAATTATTTGGAGGTTACAATTGGTATAAACAATATCTCATATTAGAAAAACAAAAATACATCCCATTATTTCTTAGGAAAAATTTAGTAAAACCTGCTTTTAATATGGTTGCTAAAATTAAGAAAAATCACTTAACTAAAAAAATTTCAGAATTAGTAGAAACTGAAAATATTACACCAGCACAAAGATATTCTAAATTAAGATCTTTCATTTCTCCAAAAGATATTAAAAACTTTTCTATAACAAAACAAATTCTTAATGCCTATGAACCTTATTTCAAAAACAAAAATATTAAAGATGATTTCTTCAATGCAGACCTTAACTTTTACTTACCAAATGAAATACTTCATAAAGTAGATATTGCTTCTATGGCGCATGGTCTTGAAACAAGGGTTCCTTTTTTAGACCACAATTTTGTTAAGTTCTCAACTACCTTACCAAATAAACTCAAGATTAAAAATCTCACTTTAAAATATATACTCAAAAAATCATTAAAAAATAAAATACCAAATAAAATCATTTACAGGAAAAAAAGAGGTTTTGGAGTTCCACTTGTTCACTATTTCAGAAATGAACTCAAATCATTTGTTCAAGACAAAGTTGATGAAATTAAAACTCCTGAATTAAAAGCGATTAAACCAACTATCAAAAAAAGTCTTCAGAAACATATTGAAAAGAAAAAAGATAATAGTCATATTCTTTGGGCAATAATTTTTCTAGATGAATGGTATAAACAGTGGCTTCAATAATTTTACAAATCTTTTGCAGTAACAATTTCTAATTTTTTAGAATCAATCAATGGTTTAAGAAAATCTAAAAACTTCATAAAAGCCTCCATACTTTGCGCTCCAAGAGATCCTAAAGCCCAAGGATGACCATAAACTACTCCAACATTTCCAGTGTTAACAGCATGCTTAACAACATCAAAAGCTGGTTTGAAAAATCCGTCAGCACAACAAACATTAATTAAAGTCACACCATTTTTTCTTCTAATGTTATAACTTCTAAATCTTTTCAAGATTTTATTTCTAAACGGTGTCCAATGGTTAATCCGATAATTTTCATATTTCAATTCTCTCAGAATTCTAATCAAATCTTTCTGTTTAATTTTACTAATTCCTTTACGTTTCTTTAATTCAATACTTAATCCATAAAATTCTAAAGGTTGATTATGTGGAGGGACAAACGAAACAACTTTTTTCCCTGTAACTTTTTCCAAAACCTCTTTACTTTTTCTCAAAGTTTTTTTCAAATCTTCTAAAGAAATTCCAGGTAAATATTCATGATTAAATGTATGACTACCAACATCATGACCAAAATCTGACATCTTTTTAATTTGTTCAGGTGAATGATATGGTAATTCACCGTTTAATCCACAGATTCCAACTACTGCAAAAGTAGATTTAATTCCTCGCTCATTTAACACATTCAGAAGTTTTTCAGTTTGCTTGTAATCGTCATTTCCATCCCATTTCCCTTTAGTAGAAATTGCTTGATCGGCACCAGTTTGAAGTTCATAATCCCAGTAAATCACTAGTTTCCCAACCATTTTAACAAATGTAAACCTCTCCGACTAAATAATTTTTGTTATAAAATTCTTTTTCCAATTCACAATACCCAATTAATTCTTTAACCGGAGACTTCTCAGGCAAAGGAGGCCAGTTAACAATCATTAAAGTTCCGCCATTTTCAATAAGATAACTCTTTACATAACTAATATCAGCCCCTATTTCATTGTCTGGAACAACCAAAGCATTTCCCTTATTTCCCCAACGATCATTGTCAAAATACCATAACAAACCTGAATCTGTAGAATAGTAAGGTCTTTCTAGACCTTTCTCTATAATAAAATCAATCATTTTCAATTTCTCTTCACTCACATCAACACTTGTAGGATGATATAAATATTCTGTAACCAAAAAAATATTGAAAGATAATGAAATTACTAGGAATAAAGTAAAAAAATATTTTCCAATAGGCTTTTTGGCATAAAATAAGTATAATAACAAACACAAAAATGCACAAAAAAAACTCAAAGCAATTACTAAAAAATTTACTCCAAAAGTTGGACCAGAAGAAGAAGTATAAACAAAAAGAAAATCTAGATTTAAATTTTTAAGTTGTTCAAGATATAAACTTGGAATTCTTGCAAGATT
The DNA here is from genome assembly GCA_018657475.1 of Candidatus Woesearchaeota archaeon. Taxonomy (GTDB): domain Archaea; phylum Nanobdellota; class Nanobdellia; order Woesearchaeales; family GW2011-AR9; genus JABHXC01. Next base: position 11,038 of record JABHXC010000057.1, on the reverse strand, counting down.
AATTATGATCTTAGAATTTAAGATAAACAGTATTGAAGTGAATACAAATAAGATAACTATTCCAAATATAATATGAATTTTACGTAAAGAAACCTTTTCAATAAAATATCCTCCAAGTATTGCTAAAGCAGGTATAGTCATCATAAAATATCGATCCATTGCACCAAATGGTAAAATTAATGTGTAAAACAATAAGGGTATAGTAATCCACAACAAAAATAAGAGTAATTCCTTACTTTTTCTAAAAAAAGCAATAACATAAAATCCAATCAAAAGTGGGGTTGCCCACAATAAATACATTAATGGAGCTAATGCATATAAACCACTATTATGATATCTATCAAATCCAACTACCCAAAGAAAATTTATCCAGTTTGGATCAGACAACATTCCTACAACCCAGTATAAAACAAAAAGCATAAACCCAGATAAACAAATTAAAAATAAGTCCTTAATAACTTGCTTAATATCCCATTTCCTCTTAAAAAAAGCATAAATCACAATGATTAACACTAAGTAAACGGCATTGTATTTAGAAATAATTGCTAAACCTAAACCTATTCCAGCCAATATTTGCCAAAAAGTTTTTTGTTTTCTAAATTTTGTGTGATAATACTCCGTTAATGAAAAAAATAATAGTAAAACACTAAACATAACTAAACTTCCTTCAACATCAAACTGTAAAGAAGCAAGTGTTGAATAAAATGAGAAGAGCATTAATAATGTTGCAAAAAAAGCCACATTTTTGTTAAATAATCTTCTTGCAAATAAATAAACTAAAACCGTATTTAATATTCCAAACAACCAGGGAATAAACCTAAATACATTAGTAGTCAAACCAAAAAATTTGATAAATGGTTTATACAATAAATTAAATGGAACAGCCGAGTAATAATCATGATTATACCCTAAAGAATCCATAACTGTCAGAGAATATGCATGATTAAACTCATCATCGTAAATTGATTCATTAAGATTGCCTAAACGCAAACCAAAAACTAACAATCCAATTACAATAAGCAGAAGAACTTTCTTATCTAAAAATATCTTCTTAACTTCTGAACCCATCATTACTCCATTGCAGATTAGATTTTATCATGAATGTTCTTAACTTTAATTATAGCAGTTCCTAGGTTATATGATTCAATATCTTCAGAGGTTGCTAAAAACTTCTCAGTTAGACGATCTCCTCTTCTTGGAGAAATGATTTCTTTTTTTCTTCCTGGATATAATCTTTCTGCAATATCACCCATTTTCAACAGGTGTCCAGAATTAACTACATACCTACCTGGTTCAGCTAACATTGTATGAAAAATTAAACCTGTTGCTTCATTTAATGAAATAAAGTGTCTCTGACAAGTCGGTGCTACTTTTATTGGCTGATCTATATCAACAGCCCTCCATATTTCAAAAACATTACCACTACTTTCAACAACATTGAAGTATCTAGCAACACTTCCACCTTCATTCAAGACCATCCTCTCCGCAATAAGTTTTGAAGCTCCATAAACAATCTCTGGATTTGCTGACTTACATGTTGAAGTTAAGATAATTTTGCAATTATTTAAAGCACAATCAATCAAATTCTTTGTTCCTAATGTGTTAACTGATAGCGTTTTCCAAGTTTCATGTTCACCTTCCGGAGCATGCTTTGCTCCAGCAATGTTAACAATGATTGTTGGTTTATATTTATTAACGACAGAAAACACATTATTAAAATCCGTTATATCCATATAGGTATGTTTACCTTCAATATCAGTAGAAAGAAAATCAATTTTTCCATTGGAACTTTTCTCATTAAAGTCGTTTAGTCTTTTGATTAAAGCATTACCAATGCTTCCATTAGCCCCAGTAATCAAAACTCTTTGCCCTGCGAGATTAGAAATATCCAAGTTTACTAATTCATCATGTTCTTTTCTTCCTAAAACTGTTTCTACTTTTTGTTTATCCATTTCAATTTCACCTTCTCCTGAATGTTTAATACTTCTTATTGATTCTACAATTTGATTTAATTCGCTCTTTTGAAGAAATGGTGACACAGGAAGTGAAACCACTTTCTTAGAAATACGTTCTGCTACTGGCAAAGGTTGCTTAGAATAATCACTATAAGCTTCTTGTTTATGAATGGGAGTTGGATAATGTACAGCAGTCATTATTCCATTCTTACGCATTTTATTTTGGAAATCGTCTCTATTTTTAATTAGTAATGTATATTGATGGTAAACGTGTCCTGGAACGTCCTCGGGAACCGTTACCCCATTAACTGAAGCTAGTTTCTGACTAAAATATAACGCATTGTTTCTTCTATTTTCATTAAATTTTGATAATTTTTTCAATTGTTCTAAACCTATTGCAGCCGCAATATTTGTCATTCTATAATTATAACCTAAATTTTGATGAACATACTTTTCTGAAGAACCATGTGAAATTAACATCTTTGCTTTTAATGCAACAGAATCATCATTAGTGGTAATCATACCACCTTCACCAGTGGTCATATTTTTTGTAGGATAAAATGAGAAACAACCCGTACCAAAAGATCCAACATTTTTCTTATTAAATTTTGCCCCGTGTGCTTGACAAGCATCTTCAATAACAAAAAGATTATGTTTTTTGGCTATTTCCATTATTTGATCCATATCTGCAGATCTGCCAAATAAATGAACAGGTAAAATCGCTTTAGTTTTAGAGGTTATTACTTTCTCAATAAGATTTGGATCAATATTATATGTTCTTTCATCAATATCAACAAATATAGGAATTGCACCACACATTTTTATTGAATTGGCTGTTGAGATAAAAGTAAATGGCGTTGTAATTACTTCATCACCCTCTTTAATTCCATGAGCAATCAAAGAAGCGTGTAACGCAGTTGTACCACTAGAAGTCGCAATAGCGTGTTTTACCCCAACAAAATTAGCAAAAGTTTTTTCAAACTCCCTGACTATTTCACCATCAGCTAACATTCCAGTGCTCAAAACATCCAAAACTGCTTGTTTTTCTTCATTTCCAATAAGTGGCCTACTGATAGGAATCATAAGAAAAAAAGTCTAAATTTGGTTTATAAAGTTTGAGGAACTATGATATAATATTAACCTAAATCAATTCATTTTTAATAGCCAATACAACTTTTTTAGAAACTTCTAAATCTAAGTTTAATTTAACATTTCTCATATGTTTTAACTCTTCTGGATGATTCAATAAATCATTAATATGCTCAAAAATTGTTTCTTTATCATTACTAATCAATTTATTCTTTCCTGCATCTGTTAAATATGTCCATTCTGTTTCATTACGAATAATTAAACAAGGGGTGTTTAAAGCTGCTGCTTCTTCTTGCAAACCTCCTGAACCAGTTATTACAAATTCAGCCCCATCAAGTAAAGAAAGCATATCTAAATAACCTACAGCATCCATTGTAATGATTGTATCAGCAAGAACTAAACCTTCTCTTTCCTGTGCTTTCTTAAAACGAGGATGCATAGGAAAAACAATTGGTATTCTCACAGAAATTTTATTCATTGCTTCAACTAATCCTTTCAAAATAATTTTATTATCGGTATTTTCAGCCCTATGAATTGTTAAAAGGGCATATCTACCTCCCATAATCCCAAATTTTTCTTTAATAGTTGATTTTTGTTTTGCAATCTTTAAATTACGTACAGCTGCTTCTAATGCAGTACTTCCAACTACTTTAATTTTCTTCTCATCAATTCCTTCTTTTAATAAGTTGTTATGTGCAACTTGATCGGGAGCCAACAACAAATCTGCACAGTGATCACAAATAATTCTATTAATCTCCTCAGGCATTTTCTTATTAAAAGATCGACATCCTGCTTCCATATGAATAACAGGGATATGAATTTTAGCTGCAACCAAAGCTGCTGCTAAAGGAGTGTTAGGATCCGCAAAAGCAATTATCGCATTTGGTTTCTCATTAAGAAATACTTCCTCTAATTTAACCATCATTTTAGCAGTCATCTGAGCATGACTCCCAGAGCCAACATTTAACATATAATCAGGCTTTCTAAGATTCAATTCTTCAAAAAACAAACCATCCATATTATGATCATAATGCTGCCCGGTATGAATGATCTTATGTTCAAACTCCTGATCAAATAACGGTAGCACTGGAGACAACTTTGTTATTTCCGGCCTAGTTCCTAAAATAGTAATTAATTTCATTTTTTCTTTAATTTCATTTTTAAAAGCTTAAGTATAAATTTTATGTGACTTTTTATAACTGAAAGTAACTTAATCTTAGATTCACCATATTGTCGAACATGTAACACCGTAGGAAATTCTTTAACAGAATATCCTTTCTTTAAAGCATAAATTAAACTTTCTGCTGTTGCTAAAAAGTTATTTGACTCAAATTTAACATTTTCAACAACTTTCTTCCTTTGAACTCTAAACAAAGCCGTAAAAGTGTAAATATTACTCTTTGTTAGTAAGCGGTATATTAATGATATTGTTTTACTTAGTAATAAACGATATTCTGGTACATTATCAACACCACCTTCTGGATGATAAGGAGAAGCTGTAACAATATCTACATCTTCTGTCAATAATTTTAACATTTTTGGGATATCCTCGGGAGAATATGTACAATCACTGTCTAATGTAAAAATAAAATCCCCAGTAGAAATAGCATAACCGGTTCTCATAGCCCCTCCAAGATTCTTATTTTTATCATGCTTAATAATTTTAACATAAGGTAAATCAGCAAATATCAGATGTAAAAGTTCATTAGTCTTATCATTACTCCCATCATCTATAAACAACAATTCAAGCTCATATTCTAATAATAAATTTTGTAATACGGGAAACAACCTATTGTAAAGATTTTGTAATCCGGCCTCCTCATTGTAACAAGGTACAATTAAAGAAAGTTTTTTTCTTTTTCCATTTTTGAGTTCCAATTAATACTACTGAGCCAATACCTACTAAAAGATAATAAGCAAAAAACCTATCAAGCAAAACACCTAGTTTTAATAAATTTGTGTTAGATAAACCAATAATCGTTCCCAAAACTGCCATTTGAGACACTTCAGTAGTTCCAATACCTCCTGGGACCATAGTAAGGATACCAAATATTACTGAGACCGCAAATGCAAAACTAACACTCCAAAAATTAACATTAACGCCAAGTATCGTTAATATAAACAACAATCGAAAAACTTCAACAACCATACTCAAAAAAGAAGTTAAGACCATCATAATTGCCACATCTTTCTTTTTTAAAACAGAAAATCCTGCAAAAACACTTTTGTTTAAGTCTAAGCATTTTAGTTTCCATTTATCTGGGCAAAGTTTTTGAATAAAAAAATCTAGCAATATTTTAAAATGTTTTGGAAAAATAAATAAAATCAATATTAACAAAATGAATAAACTAAATAAAATTCCTGTATAAAAACGGTAAACACCTAACTTAAGAGGTAAAAATAAAAGACCTAAAAAAAATAAAGCAATTAACGCCAATAAATCAAAAGCTCGCTCACTAAAAACAAAAGATAAAGTTTCCGAAATTCTAATCCCATAAGTGTTTTTTAACATAATTGGTTTAGCTACCTCTCCCGCTCTTGCAGGAGTAATACTTCCAACTGCTACTCCAGCAATAATTGAAAGAAAGGAAAACCAGCCAGTTATTTCTTTACCTGTGGCTTTTACAATTAAGTATTGCCAACGAAACGCTTTTATTACAACTGTTAAAAATGTAAGAAATAAGATAAATAAAATTGCAAAACCATCTAATGATTTTAAACCAATTTTAACCGAATTTATATCCAATGTAGTTAAAAAATAAATTAAAACACTTATCCCTAACAACAAGAGAAAATAACTCAAAAGATTAGATTTTTTCATAGAAATCACGATATTATTTTATCTTTTTTAAATATAAAAATAACAGGCATATTTTGTGGCCCTTGTTGTGTACTAACTTCTCTTTCAACAAACTTAACCGGTTCAAATCCTAAAGAAACAAAATAATCTAAACTTGCTTGTTGAATTGGAAAATACCAAGAAGGTTGAGTGTACTCCCAAATATCAATTTCTATATAAACATCGTGACCAATATTTAACACATTCAAATCTTCTTCAAACACCGAACTATTTTCTAAATATTTCCCCGCTCTTAAATACCACAAACTTTCACCACCTTGATCCCAACTAAGAGGATCCCCACTTCGAGGGTTAATACTATCATTTGGACCTGCAAAGTCTCTTTCAGTAAATAACCTAACCATCCTAGGTGAGCCTGCAAAAATAATGGCATCTTCTGGAACATTTTCATTAATCCAATCACCCGCTTCCTCGTGCCCAGCATAACTATTAGATTTTCCACTAATTAAAGGATCGGCAATGTTATAATAATTCCAACATAAAAGAACAACAACTAAAATAACAAGAATTGATCTCCATTTCTTCCCTATTAGCTTAGAAATAAAATGGCTCAACTCATCTATAAAGAAAGCAGCAAAAAGTATCCCTAAAGGAAGTAAAGGTAGAATGTATCTATCTAAAACTCCACCATTAACACCGATCTCAAAGTATAACCAATAGAACATAAACAAAACTACTGAATAATAAAAAACCCTGTTTTTGTAAAAGAAAATTAAAAGAATTCCCAAAATAATTAATGGAATCAAATAAGGAGATAACACCCAGTTCAACATCTTTGAAGCATCAAGACCAGTTGCTGTTCCACCAGTTGAGAACAAAATACGAAAAAATTTATTTAGGATATCTCTTCCATAAATTAACTTACCAACGAGATGTGCAAATGCAAGTAAAACTATCGGGACCAACCATGTCACTAAGAATGGTTTTTTAAGAGCTTCTTTTCTTTTAAAAATAATTAAATAGATTAAATACGCCACAAAAAAGAGTATAGCTTGTTTTTTAGTTAACATAGCCAAAACTAACGAAATTAAAAATAGTAATCCCCACATAAAATTCTTTTTTTCTTCTAACATAAACGCGCAGTATACGACAATTATAATCATTGTTGTTAATGGAGCATCAGCAAGTGGCCTAACTCCGTAAAATAGAAAAATATGATTAAAAGCAAGTAAAGCTGCTGCAACTAATCCAGTCATCTTATTCTTTAATTTAGCACCAAGAAGATAAATAAATGTTATTCCCAACAAACCATAAATTATAGCAACCATTTTCCCAGCAAGAAAAATATTTTTTATCAAAGCATAAATAAACGCAGTTAATGTTTGTACAACAAAATAATCTCCAAAAATATAATCTGAGCTAAACAAGAAAAAAGGTTCTTGAGTAACTTTAACTGCATACCATAAGTGCACCGCTGCATCATTCCAAATACTTTCTTGTCCAATAAATTTTAAACGAATTATTAACGCTAAAATAAGTATAATTAAAAATGCAATATTGTATTTATTTTTCAAAAAATTTATTGTTTTTTCTTTAATTTTATCTAAAAATTTTGTTTGATCAAATTTCTTTTTTTTATCTTTATTTATATTATCTGAAGAATCATTAACAATTATTTCACCTTTTTTATCTTGCAAAAAAAATTCATTACTTACACCGTGTTCATTTTGTTCACTTTCAATAACATCAACAGATTTTTTAGAAGTAATTGAATTAGTTTCTAAGTTTGAATTTTCAAAATTCTCTAAATTCTTAGATTTATCAATCATAAAACACCCTTAACAACTTTCACTCTTCATCTTTTATAAAGATTATTAAAGAATAAAAAAGAAACAGTTATTTATAAGCTGAATAAGCCTCTTCACATTCATTAGAATGATATTCTCCGGGATTTTTTTCTTCTGGCAAAGGATTGCCACAATAACAAGCAAAACCATGAAACTTTGCTGGAACTCCCCGTACAATTGTAAAATCAGGAACATCTTTTGTAACTACTGCCCCAGAAGCAACCAAAGCAAATTTACCTATAACAACTCCGGGAACGATTGTAGAATTTGCACCTATAGATGCACCATATTTTACTAAAGTTTCTTTGATTTCCCATTGATCTTCAGTAATTGGTTTTCCACCAAACCCAATAGCTCTTGGATAAAGGTCATTAGTAAAACAAACATGTGGACCTAAATGAACTCCTTCCTCAACTGTAACTCCTTTATAGACCGAGACATTATTTTGTACCCTACAATTTCTCCCTATAGAAACACCAGCATCAATGTACACATTCTTTCCTAAAACTGTGTTATCACCAACTGTTACTTCCTCACGAACTTGTGTTTGATGCCATATTTTCACATTTTCTCCCAGATCCGCTTTTGGATCAACAAATGCACTTTCATGAATCAAAATTTCTCCTGCTAATGTCCGTTCTTCTAAAGATCTTTTACTCATAATTTCCCCCACAAATTTTTATTACCTAACCTTTATAAACATTATCAAACCAAAACAATCACATGAAAAAACTCCTTATCCACTTAGGAATGGGTGGGCATACCGCACAAATTCTCCGCATGGTTGACCAACTAGGCAATTCATTTGAATATGAGTATATCATTGGAAATGATGACCAAACATCTGAAAAAAAGATCAAGTTTCCAGGTAAAGTCCACATTATGAAAAATCCCCGATTAATGAAAGATAAATCACTAATCACTGTATTTTTTAAAATGTTTCCTGCAACAATCGACATCATAAAAATCCTAATAAAAACAAAACCAAACGCAATTATCAGTGCTGGCCCTTCAATGGCAATTCCCATGTTTTGGATTGCTAAGATCTTTAGAATTAAAACTATCTTTATTGAATCCTGGGTAAGAGTTCACCACAAATCTCACACAGGGAAGTTAGTTTATCCGGTAACCGATTTTTTCATAGTGCAATGGGAGAGCATGAAAAAAGTTTACAAGAAAGCTATATTTACTGGGAGATTATCATGAAAATTTTTGTACAAGTAGGTAATGGAAAATTTGAATCTCTTATTAAAGAGATTGACAGACTACTTGAAACAAAACAAATCACTGCACAAGTTACCTGTCAAATAGGTCATGGAGAATATATACCAAAACACTGTGAGTGGTTTACATTTGAAAGTCCATTAACAAAATATCAAAATGAAGCAGATTTAGTTATTAGCCATGGTGGCCCTGGAAGTGTTTTTGAAATTCTTAGGAAAGAAAAGAAATTAATCGCCATCCCAAACAGAAATAGGACAGATCCAAGACACCAAGTAGAATTTTTAGAAGCTTTATCAAAAGAAACAGAATCTTTAATTTACTGTGATGAATTCAAAAATATTCTAGAAGCAATTGAAAAAGCAAAAGAGAAATTATTTGTCAAATATGAACGCCCGATCTGCACAATGGGAGAAAAAATCAAAGAGTTCCTAAAGTGATAAATAAGATTAAAAGCATTTTTCTTGGTGGAGAAACTAGGTCACACCTATTCAAAACTTTCTTTGTGTATGGATTTATTTCATTATCAATTATTATTATTAAAATTCTTATTGCAAGACTTTATGGACAAGTAGAATTAGGAATTTTTACTTTCTTTTTTAGTTTGGTCAGTCTAGTTTTTCTCTTTACTTCTTTTGGAATTCCTGAAGCACTAACTCAAAAAATAATTAGGAATTCAGATCAAACAAAACATTATCTAAAAAAAGCAATTTTTGCAATTATTCCACCTACAATTATTTTTCTTGTTACATCGACTATGATTGTATCTAAAACTAGCCTAAGCCCAAATATTCAACATTTTAATTGGGCATTTATTGTATACATCGTTGCATATACCCTGCATTATTTTACTTACTCAATTATGAGGGGCCAAAAGAAGTTTGTTACTGCCTCAATTTTCTCTTTAATCAATAGAATTTCCGTGATTATCTTAATAATCATTCTTGCTACCACTCCTACAAAATTCATAGTTGTTCTCTTTAGTTTCTCCGTTGCGCTGATTATAGCCACTCTTGCAAGTTTGCCGTTTATTAAAATTAAAAAAAATGCAATTAAAAATCTTCCAGAAAGTAACAAGGTGTTTTTACTGTTAGCATTTTCACTTTTTTTAACACAAGTTAGTTTTTATTCTTTAAGATTTGTCGATGCAATTACTATAGAATTACTTGTAGATTTTGCTAGCCTTGGTTTATATTCTGCCTATGGTTCAATAACAAATGTCATTAGGCTTCTTGGTTATGTTTTTCCGATGGTTGTTATCCCTATGGCCGCTGTTAGTTCATTTAAAATTAAACAATCGTTTAAAAAATTGTTATGGTTATTATTACCATTCTCAAGTATTGTTTTAGCCAGCACATATTTTCTTGTCCCTTTTTTATATGGAAATGAGTATCAAGCAACATACCTACCAGTTGTTCTAGTTATTTCATCAACACTTCTCATCATCTATTCTTATTTCAATTCCATTTTTGTGGGAGAAAATAAATATTCACCGTTTTATATTAAAATTATTTTTATAGACTTTTTAATTTCACTAATTTTTAACACTTTATTAAACATTTTTTTCATTCAAAAAATAGGGATTATTGGTGCACCTATAGCTACCGCAATAACTATTGTTATAAAAATTATCTTAAACATTTATGGGATTAAAAAACTAAGAATTAAGAATAAATCACAAAACATTTAAATCACAATAGTTCAAAGCTATTTTTAAAGAAAAACATGACTACAAAAAGCATTAAAACAAAGATTGAAAAAGCAAGAGAAAAAGCTAATGTTATTAAAAAAACAGAAGATGAAGTAAAATTACCTGTTTATCCAAAAAGATTTAGGAAAATCCTGTTTGTTGTCACAAATGTTTCAGCAGCTTATGGAAAAGCGCTTAATCCCCATTTAGGCATTGCCATGTTAATGGCATATTTAGATAGAGAAGGTTTTGAAACTGAAGTAATTGACATGCAATTAGGATATAAAGTTGAAGACGTAGTGAAAAAAGCCAAAGACTTCAATCCAGATTTAATTGGCATAACCATGTTTAGCTTTGATTTTGTAAGAACTTATGAGGTAATAAGAGAAATAAAAGAAAAAACTAATCTTCCAATAGTTTTGGGAGGCGCACATAT
>JABHXC010000056.1 GCA_018657475.1 Candidatus Woesearchaeota archaeon | reverse complement strand
TGTTGTTCCTGAAGCTGATTTAATGGAGATTCCAAGAATACGTGGTTATGATGGAAGAAAAATGAGTAAAAGTTTTGATAATGACATTAATCCAGGAGATGATTTGGATACCATAACTAATAGAATTAAAAAAACAATAACCGTTCGACCAACTCTTGATACAAAAGGTGATCCATTTGAATGTCCAGTATATGATCTTCATCGTATTTTTAACAAAGAAGGTGAAGCTGAAACACAATTAGGTTGTGTTAATGCTACAAGTAGATGTTATGATTGTAAAATGGAATTGCCAGAAAGGATAGCTGATGCTTATGCAGATTACAGAACAAAGAGAGCCGAAATTAGTAATGATGACGTTGTAGATATTCTCAGAGAAGGAAATTTAAAAGCTAGAGAAGTTGCTAAGAAAAAGATGGAACAAGTAAGAAGTTTTATGAAATTAGATTATGCGAAATAATTATGGGAAGAGAAGAAGACTTTAGACCAAGAGGAGAAAGATTTTTTAGGTTACCTGATAAAAAAGTTTCTGTAGCCACATTACAAAGAGAATTTGAAGCAGCTAAAGACCGTTTCCCAGTTGTTTATGGAGATGAACAGTTTGCTAAACCTGGAACTCTCCCTGATCCAATAGCATTACAATGGGCTTTTGAATTAATTCGAACAAGAAATCCTAACTTGGTTGAACCTACTATGTTTATTGGCGCATGGGAGATAGAGAGAGAAGCAATTTCTATGATGGCCAATTTATTTAATCATCCAAACTTTGGAAAAGAAGACTATAATCCACAAAATGATGCAGTCTTAGGTTGGTTTACTGATGGAGGATCAACTTCTATTTTACAAGCAGGTTGGACATTTAGAAATGGCTACTTTCGTCAAAAACAATTAGAAATGGATTCAGATTTTAATCCACATTTAAAATCAGGAATTATTCGTAAAGAAGGTCTTCTTGGTTTAGTTAAACATGGCTATTTAAATCCTGATAAACCTCCTGTTGTTCTTGCTCCAATTGATATGCATTTTGCTGGAGATAAAAGTATTGATATTCTTGGGTTAGGAACTGAAAATATTTATAGATATGATTTAAACCCAGATTTTACTACAAACTATGGTGCTTTAGAAGAAGCCGTTAAAGGTATTCTTGCTGATGATAGAGAAATAATGTTTGCATTTGCTTCTGCTGGTTCTGTTGATACAGGAAGAGTTGAAGATGTAGAAGAATTTTCTAACACACTCAGAAAAGCAGGTTGTGATGCGCCAATTATTGTTGATTCAGCACAACAATTTATGATGTTAAGTTTGTTGCCAGAAAATTACCCTCAATGGGATTTTAGAGTAGAAGGAGTAAAAGCTATTGTTGCAGATCCTCATAAAACAGACATGTCAACATACCCTGGAAGTTTAGTAATGTTCAGAGAAAAAAATGTGGCAAAAGATACACGAAATGTATCTGGATATTTACATTTAGATGATCAAGTAGACTATGATATGAAAAGAACATGGAATTTAATGCCTTCACTCCATACATCTAGGAGTCCAATTGGAGCTGTTTCAACATGGGTACATTTACTTCTTAATGGAAAAGATAAATTGACTAAAAAATATCAAGGAATTTTAGATAACACAAAAAGAATAGCAGAGTATGTTAGTGGTAGCGATAATTTTGGATTAGTAATGGATCCACAAACTGGAATAATCCCTTTACATGTTAAAGGATTTGATGATAAAAAAGCTCATGAAATTTATCAAAAATTTGAAGAGTCAAGAGAAAATCCCAGATTTTATATTAGTGAAGCTGATTGTATTCGTTTACATACATTTGAAGATAGTCAAAGATATTATACTGATAAACTAAAAAACCCTGGTAAGAAAGTTAATGGTTTTGGAGGGTTGTATATTCAGGTAATGTCACACACAACTCCAGAGTTAGTTGAACAATTAATTGAACGCTTGGACCGATATGGAAAAGAAGTAATGGGGGAAAAATAAAATGACTAGAGACAATAAGTTTTACCAAAATGTTGCTTACTTGAATAAATGGAAACCTGTCTTAGATGAAAAATCTAGAAACCCAGAAGTGTTATCTAAACTACAATTAGAATTAAGAAAAAGTGATAAGGTAATCAAAGTGCTTGAATGTGGAGCAGGAACTGGTAGCGGATTAATTAGTTTAATTAAAAATGGAACACTAACACAAGCACATGTTAGTGCTTTTGATATTGATCCAAATTTAGTAGCAGAAATTCCTAATTTATTTCAAGAACATGCTTTGTTAGAAGGATGGGACTATCATAATGAAAATTCTATTAAAAATGGCGGGAAAATTTTTAGAGTTTCAGATACCTCAAGAGGCATGGACATTTCAGTGAATACATTTACCAATAGTGTTTACACTCTTGGGTCTAGGCAAGAAGAGTTAGAGGGAGTAGATTTAGTTACAGGTCAAGCTTTTATTGAACATACAAAAATGGATCAGGCCCTTGACGGATTATTGAGATTAATGCCTAAAGATGCATTGGTTTATTTTCATTTGAACTGTGATGGTTGGTTTCAGTATTCTCCAAGTAGTAGTCATGAACGTGATGAAAAATTGATGGGTTTATTTAATGACCTAGCTATGAATAATCAAAAATTTAAAGATCAATTTGGTGCAACTATTGGAGGAATGGCTTTTTGTGGTCGTGTTCTCCCATATTTATTTCATGATGGGAGATTAAACCCCGAAAATGAAACTGGTCAAGGAGAGTTAGAAATACTTGCATTTGGACCATCGGATTGGGTGATTACACCATACCAACAAAGTGATGAAGAACTTAAATTTCTAGAGTATACTGCTGCACAAATAAATGGTGTTTGTACACATCCTAACGCAGAAGATATGAGAAACAAATGGGGTTTAACAACTGATGATGCGCATACTTGGTATGAAGAAAAACTATTAGCTCTTGGAAACAAAAGTATCGGCTTTACTTGTGTACAAAAAGATATCCTTGGAAAGAAAAAATGAATTGTTTTGAAGACCTTAGACAGTATTTACAACTAGATAAATCACAGAGATATGATTTTCTTGCAGAGAGATTAGGATCACAAGTAGAAGAAATTTCAATAGAAACACAAGGAAGAACAGACAAACATTTATTACTTAATCTTCAAGGAGAACAAGAGGATAATTTGTGGTTCTCGGCACATTATGATGTTTTTGGCGAGGCACTAGGTGCAACAGATAATAGTGCAGCAGTTTTGTCACTCTTGCACGCTGTTAAAGATTATAGAAGAAATACTAAAAGACCACAAAGTGTTACAGCCGTGTTTTTTGATGCTGAAGAAGATGGGTATAAAGCATCAGGTGTTAAAAAAGATTGGCAACAAGGTTCTGATGCGTTTGTAAAACAATTAAGAAGTTCACAGTTATTTGACGGATTTTCTAGTTTAATTAATTTTGAAGTTTTAAGTAAAGGGCCGTTTGAAACATATTTAACTTCAACCAAAGATAGGATAGTAAATGATGAAAAATTAACAAAATATGTTAACTCTACATTGGACCAACTGGGAATTGTTTACAATACTGTTGAAGAATCACCACGTTCAGATCATGTAAACTTT
>JABHXC010000006.1 GCA_018657475.1 Candidatus Woesearchaeota archaeon | reverse complement strand
TATTAGAGCACGGCGCTCGGATTTTGTGAGCAGCGCCAACTGAGGCAAATTTTTTCTTTTTAAGTAGAAAAAATCTAAGTTGCCGTGCCCTGCTCACAAAATGCGCCTCGACTTTGTCAGGGCACTAATACAAAATGTAATTAGGGATTCTACAGAGCCTTCCTAATAGCAAATTCTTATAAACTTTAAAATAATCTTTAAAATAGAGGCAAATAAGTAATGATCTTCACTGATAGGTTTACTGCAGCAGAAAAATTAGCAGAAAAATTACAGAAGTATAAAAATAACGAAAACACTATTATTCTTGCAATCCCACGAGGAGGAGTGCAAACAGGTTACACATTAGCTAAAGAATTAAATTTACAACTAGACATTATTCTAACTAAAAAAATAAGCTATCCTGGTAACCCAGAATATGCTATTGGATCAGTAAGTTTACAAAGTCAATTTATCAACAAAGAGCATGAAAACGTTTCTCAAGATTATGTTAAGAGTGAAGTTAAAAAAATTAGAAGAGTATTAAATGAACGTTACAAGAAATATCTTGGTGATAAAAAAATTATTAATCTAAAAGATAAAATAGTTATCATTACCGATGATGGTGTAGCCACAGGTAGTACTATTCTTGCTGCAGTAGATCTAGTTAAAAAAGAAGATGCAAAAAAAGTGATTGTTGCCATTCCTATTGGTCCAAATAAAACTATCGAAAAGATAAAAGAAAAATCAGATGAAGTTGTTTGTTTAGATCAGCCAGTCGATTTTATGTCCATTGGAGAATTTTATAAACATTTTGAACAAGTAAGTGATAAAGAAGCCATCAAATTATTAGAAGAGACAAATAGATGGAAATAAAATGAGATTATTTTATACCAACACAAGCAAGCACCTTGCACAAAGAATTAACATCCGTCAAGGTAAGTTTACGGTTAAAAAGTTCAGTGATGGAGAAATTTATATCAAAATTAAAGAACAAGTAAAAAATAAACCAGTTTTAGTTCTTGCATCTATCGTTCCATCAGAAGAAAGTGTCTTAGAACTTCTTTTTTTATTAGATGCTTTAAAAAGAGAGAAAGCAAAAATTAATTTACTTATCCCTTATTTAGGATATTCAAGACAAGATAGAAGAATGGTAGGGGAAAGTTTAAGCTCAAAAGTTGTTTGTGATTTATTAAAACAAGTAAAAAAAATTAATATTATTCATGTGCACAGTTCTAAATTAAAGAAATTTTTAAGTTATAATGAAATTATTCCTTTAAAAATCTACTATCCAATCATTAAGAAGTACGATGTTATAGTTGCACCAGATAAAGGTGCTTCAAATTTAGTTAAAAAAATTAGCCAAAATATTAAAATTCCTTTCACCAGTATGGAAAAAGTTAGAGTAACACCAAAGAAGGTTAAAATTATTAAAGTTAAAGGTGAAGTGAAAAACAAAAAAGTGCTTATTATTGATGATATGATTTCTACTGCAGGAACAATCATTGCTGCCAGTAAAACCCTACAACAAGCAGGAGCAAAAGAAGTTTCTGTTTTAGCCACGCATGGAATTTTTAGTGACAAATCAATAGAAAGAATAGAAAAAAGTCAGATTAAAAAAGTTTATGTTACTAACTCTCTTCAACAAAAACACGGTTGTAAAAAAGTTAAAGTTATTGACATCTCAAAATTTATCAGAAAAATGTTTATATAGTTCAAGTAAATATGTTTAAGATAAAAGAGGCAGAAAAATGAATGTAATTACAGAAATTATTGGATTAGATGAATTAAAAATTGATACTTATTCAAAAAAACATGGAAGAGATGTTATAGAAAGACATGCTAAAAAATTTGGGCAGTTGATAAAGAATAATATTACACTTAAAGTTCTAATTAAACAATATGAAGTAGAAGGCAGTAAACAAAAGTACTCAATTAAAACACAATTAATTTTTCCAAGCAGTACTATTGCTGTTGACAAAGCTTATGAGTGGGATATTATAATTGCTATCCAAAAAGCCATGAAAGACATGGAAAATAGTATACTCAAAAAGTTTAGTGATTAAGTTTACTAAAAAAAGAGGTGCCTCAAATGAGAAAAAAAGAAAAACAACTTCTTACTAAAGTTGTTATTATTGCAATTGTTGTAGGATTATTGGCAGGAGGATTAGGCGCATTTACTGCTGAGAAACTTATTACAGAGAGTTCTGACGATTTAATTAAAGAATTCTATGATGTTGAAACCGCAACTCATGTTAGTCCACATGGATTAAGAAAACATATGGGAGAAGATCCAAATGTTGTTATTGTTGATCTTCGAAGTCAAGAAGAATACGAAGAAGAACATATAATCACTGCAATAAATGTTCCAGCGTATAAAGATAGGGATCACTCAGATTATGGTGCAGTTGAGAGAATTGTTTCAGAATTTAAAACAATGCAGGTTGCTAATCCTAATGCTGAGTTTATTGTATATTGCTACAGTACTCCATGCATGACTGGAAAAAAAGTTGGCAAAATGTTAGCAGATCATGGCATTTACGTCAAACATTTAGGCATTGGATGGAATGAATGGAGATATCATTGGGAAACATGGAATCACCATCATGAGTGGGAACTTACAGATGTAATGAATTATGTTGTAAGCGGACCAGATCCCGGAGAATTAGAAGGAGTAACTAAAAAAGAAGTCTGTCCAATTGAAGGTGGCTTGGGTTGCTAAATTTTTCTTTTTTTACTTTTAGAAGTATCTAGAATGAAAACTATGACGTGTAAACAACACGCAGAAACATTTAAGGAAATGGCAAAATTAAGTAAACAACAGGGTATGGAAATGTTTCAGAAGGGAGATGAAGAGCATATTAAAGTCATGAGTAAAATGAAAGAACTTATGAAGTCGGGAAAAATGCAAGAATGGTTTGAATCTAAGAAAAAAGAGTTTAACTCTTTACCAGACAATAAATAATAACTGCTCCCCGCCAAGAATTCGTTATAGTTAGACAAAATGGAACTTAAGAGTGGGTGTCTACAAAAGCAAAAGATTTAAATGTGTAGACACCCTTCAATGTTATATGTTTATAGAAATTAGAAAAAGAGGTAAGATTAAGAAGTATTATTTGATACATTCATATAGAGAAAAAGGTAAAGTTAAAAGAATCTCTCGTTATCTGGGTTCTAATCTTAGTGAGAAAAAATTATTGCAGTTGAGAAAAAAAGCCGAAGAATTAATTCTAGAAGAGATAAAAGATAAAAATATTCTTGAATTTGAATTAACTAAGAAAGAAATTGAAGAGTATAAAAAATTTGATATTAAAATTGTTCATTTGCAGAAAGAAGATTGGAAAAGATTTACACAAATTTTTACTTACAATACTAATGCTATTGAGGGATCAACTGTTACTTTATCTAAAGTTAAAGAATTATTGAGTGGGGAGGAAAAACCTCAAGATGCTGATGATTTAGAAACTTTAAATGTAGCTAAAGCTGTTAATTACATTAGGCAAAGTAAAGAAAAGATTTCTGTTAGTTTTATTAAGAAACTACATTTGATTTGTTTTAAAGGAACTAAGAAATTTGCTGGAAAATTAAGAAATGTTGAGGTTGTGATTAGAGATTCATCAGGTAAAGTTATTCATCAAGGAGCTCCTAAAGAAAAAGTTGATAAACTTTTGAAAGAATTAAGTGGTTGGTATAAAAAACATAAAAATAAGTATCCTCCACTACTACTTTCTACAGTTGTTCATAATCAATTTGAGAAGGTTCATCCGTTCCAAGATGGTAATGGTCGTGTTGGTCGGTTGCTATTGAACTATGTGCTAATTAGACATAAATATCCTCCAATCAATATTCGTTTAAAAGATCGTCTTCGTTATTATGAGTGTTTACAAAAGTATGATCGAATGAATGATATCAAATCTACTCTAAAATTTTTAATAAGTCAATATAAGAAGTTTTAGGTGTCTACTTTTAATGGTTGTAGACACATTTAGAGAAATATTGCACTTAACGATGTTAAGTCTGGGTGGGTTTATCCCACCCCAAGCTTTGCATGCAAAGCGCTGAGTTATTGCGTTTTTATGTAGTCTGTTTGGTTCAGTTTATATTATAGAACTTTCTCTTTAAATGGCACAAAAAACAGTTTTCTAGCGAAAGATTTAAATAATTAAGCCATTACTATTGCATTACAATGGTAATGGATACAGTTCAAGTAAGATTAAGCCATGGATTGGTTGAAAGCATGGATGGTTTGGTAGATACTGGTATTTATTCAAGTAGATCTGATGTTATTAGAGATGCTGTTAGACGATTAGTCCTGGATAAATTAGTTGGTATTATTCCAAACACTGGATTCAGTCAAGGAAATGAGGGAAATTAGAAAGAAGTTATCAAAAGAGATAAAAAGTTTTAAGGACATTGAAGAAATTAATAAACTAATTGATTAATTCTTCTGGCCTGTAGACTTCAATATGCTTTTTTGCGAAAATAATTAAGTCTTTATCTCTTGTGATTAATGGAATGTTTAATCTTTTTGAGATTGCAACATGAAGGTAATCATAGAAACTTATCTTGATTTCTTCTTCATCCTCATATTTTCTTGCTAAATCATAGTCTTCTGGAACTGTCTAAATCATCTTTATTGATTCATTATCTTTGAAAAATTTCATCACATAATTTAATTTTTCTTCAATTTTGTATGAAAGTTCTTTTATTGCAGTTCAAAAACCATATATGGAAAGAAGAACATATGCAACTATTAAAGTTCATTGGCCTAATAAGAAAGTAATTGTAACTTCTCCACAAATTAATTTTGAGGATTATCCCACTAAAGATATTTCTAAGGATGATGTGATTAATATTATGGTTGGAGATTTACAAAGAATAAAAATATATCCAGATAAAGGATTCCAAATTTTTCAAGACATACCTACCGATATATGGGAAGCGTATCAAGAACTGGTGCAATTAGGATATACAAAACATCTTATGAAGTCTACATAAAGCTCTCACACCAATTGGACATAACATCGCGTGCTGTTAGCCGACCTGACCAAAGGGAGGAGAGCGCAGCGTGGTCGTAGTGACCGAAGGGAACGGAGAAGTCTCTTATTTTCCTGAGCACAGGGCTTTCCGTAGTTTTTGCCAATGAACCTATTATTTAACGAGCAAAGCGAGACTATCTCAAGGGGATTTCTTTGTGTTTAGTTTGAACTCCTCTAAATCTTCATTCTCTAATTTTTTGAATAAGATTTCAGGTTTGTTAATTGTCTTTTCTCTTCTATTGATTTCTAGTTCTTTATTATCAGTATTCAACAAGATTTTTAATTTCTCAGATGAATCTGGAATTATTGGAGAAAACAACAAAGATAATATTCTGCAAAGTTCATAGCAGTATGCTAAGCAATCTTTATCATTTGTTTTCCAAGGTTCTTTTTTGTTGAAATACTGATTTCCTAAATCTGAAAGTTTTAGAATTTCCTGCAGCACTTCCCGAAGATCACATTTTTCGTAGCATTCCTCAATTTTCTTTATTCTTTGAGAAATTTCTTTTTCAAGTTCTTTATCAATGTTGAAGATTTCAAAGACTTTTCCATCAAACTTATTGAAAATGAAATTTAATGTTCTGTTCACAAAATTTCCAAAGTTGCCAATAAGTTCTTTATTGATTCTTTCTTGAAAATCCTCAACTGAAAAATCAGTATCTTTTGTTTCAGGAAGAATATTTGTTAAATAAAATCTCCAATAATCAAGAGGAATGTTACTATTTTTTACCTGGTCTGAAAATATCCCTATTTTCTTACTCTTTGAAAATTTTTGTCCCTCAAAATTTAGATATTGGTAGCCAACTACATTATAAGGTAAGACAAATTCTTTTTGTCCAATAATTTGTCCAGGCCAAAAGATGGTATGAAATGGAATGTTGTCTTTTCCAAGAAAGTAGTATGTCTTTACATTTTTGTCTTTCCAGAGTTCAAGTGCTTCTTCACCTAAAAGTTCATAAGTTGCAGAAATGTATCCAATTACATTATCAAACCAAACGTAGAATACTTTGTCTTTATATTCTTCTAAAGGAACTTGAACGCCCCATTTTAAATCTCTAGTAATACATCTTTCTTGGATTCCTTGTTTTAACCATCCCTTTGCAAGATTTCTAACTTGTTGTCGGAGGTTTTTATTATTATCAATCCATTCTTCAATTTCTCCAGCAATACTTCTTAAATCCAGAAATAAATGTTTGATATCTCTAAATTCCACTTCTTTTGATTTGCAGACAGAACAATGAGAATCAATTAATTCTATTGGATCAATTAAAGTTGCACATTTTTCACATTGATCTCCGTTTGCATGTTCATAATTACAATGAGGACAAGTTCCAGTTATGTATCTATCTGCTAATCCTCTTTGACATTTTAGGCAGAATGGAATTTTGATAGTTTTTTCTGTGATAAATCCATTTTTGTAAAGTTTAAGGAAGAAGTCTTTGACTAATTCATGATGGATTGTTCTTGAAGTTCTGGAGAAATTGTCATAACTAATCTTAAACCAATCATAAATCTCTTTATGTTCTTGGTATAATTCAATACATAATTGTTCTGGTGTTTTCTTTTGAATTTGTGCAGCAAACTCTATTGCTGTGCCATGCTCATCAGTTCCTCCGACAAAAATGGTTCTATAATTCTTCAATCTACAAAATCTTGCAAATATGTCTGCCGGAAGATGGCTACCAATAATATTACCCAAATGAGGGATATTATTTACAAAGGGAAGTGCTGCAGTTATTATTCTTGTTTCGGTTTTCATTTTTAATGCCTCCTAGTTATTTTTTTATAGGTGGTTTTAATCAGAAATGAACACCACAGGAGAAACCAACTTCAAAAATTTTTAAGAAGAGAAAAGACAATGTGATGCGTTTAAAGCATCATACCCATAACTACTAAGATTAAAGATTCAGTTCCGTTAATAGTAGTTTTTGAGTTCATAGTTAATAGTAGGTACTCTAGAGTATTTAAATCTTTCTGTTGTAACTACTTAGATGTGACATTTAGCAAAGAAATCCCCTGTTCATTGGCAAAAATTTGGGAGAGTGAAACGAACCGTTTAGCATATGTTATTATTTTGAATAAGTTCTGCCCGAATAGCGTAAATAATTTAAAGAGCAACTTTTTCTTTTCCCGATTTAACGAAGTTAGCCCCGTTTAGAAGTCTCGGTTTACCTTTACGACAATTGGATTTCTCGTCTATAAAGTAGTAAGGAAATACAACGTTACCTTCGTAAAGGCAATGGAAAAATTTCTCTTAACGATGTTAAGTCCTGGAGGGTTTACCCCTCCACGAGGAGCTTTGCGACGAAGAGGTTTTCATTTGCAAGAAGCTGATCTGGCCAAAAGTCAAGAATAAATATTGTCGTGATGATCATAGTCTTCAAAGATTATTGTTTTTGTTGTTTCATCCACTGAAAATAATAAAACAAAACTCTTATCGATATGCACACGCTTCAAGTGTTGAAGTGGCTTTCTTAAATTTTTATAATGATGGGGATTCAAAATCACTTCTTCTATTTTATTTCCAATAATAGAAAGTTGTTTTGGATTTTTCTTTCCCAATTTCTTGAGAATCTTCTCCACACTTTTCCTGAATTCGTATTCATACATTTTTATTTAAGACCAAAATGCTTGTTGAAATCTTTGACTTTCACTGTAGCTTCTTTTTGTCTTTCTTTCATTTTTTGAATGAATTCAGGTCTTAATTGTGGTTCAAGAAAATCTTCCCCAAATTCTAAAACTACTCTTTCAATTGCATGAGATTTATCTTTGAGATCATACCTAGCTTTAACAATATTTAATATTTGATTTGCTTTATCTGAGATTTGTATCATTGCTTGTACCATATAGTTCACCTATACCTCAAATATATTCCATGTATATAAATCTTTTGGCCAGATTTAGACGAATTAGTTCAATGCTTCGACCTTTGCAAATGAAAACTTGGACTTAACGTCAGTTTTATGCGAAGTTCTTTAAGTTGCGTAGCAACATTAAAGAATTTGGGTGAGTAACGCAGGGGCTTTGATGCCCCGAGTAACGCAACCGCATAAAACTTGTTATACGTAGCAGACCTTTGATGGTCTGCGGAGTTTTTTATTTGTCGGGAATGTAGTTGGTACTGTAGTTTTTTTAATGAATCGTTATCAATAACTGCGTAGCAGAGTAAATGTGCGTAGCACGGGGGGGAATCGGGGTTTTTTTGTTTTTAGTTAGTTTTTAAAAAGGGGAATTGGGCTATCTTAGTTAGTAATTAGTAATAACAAACCTCCAGATGCAGGATAGTATCAACAAATTATATAAATGGCATTACAACTTTAATTATAAATGGTACGTAATGTTAAAATCACCTCTGAAGGTATTAAATCTGTATTAAGAAGACTTAAGTTCAGTCAAAAAAGCTTTTACAAGTCTATTGCAGAATATATCTGGAATGGATTTGACGCAGATGCTTCAACTGTTGAGATTTTTTATAAATTTCAGGGTGGAATTCTTAAAAACTTCAGGATAAAAGATAATGGCTATGGAATAGATCATGAAGACTTGAAGGATAAATTTGATCCATTCTTTGAATCTGAAAAATTGATAAATGGAGGTGTTGACAGGCATAGTTCTACATTTCATGGACGAAATGGGGTTGGTAGACTAACTTTCTTTACTTTTGCTAACTTTGTAAGATGGAAAACAATATTTAAAAAAAATGGGAAAAAGTGGCAGTATGAAATAGATATTTCTGCAAGCAAATTAGAAAGTTATTCAGGATTAAATTCAAAACCAGAAGAAACCAGTAAAAACACAGGATCAGAAGTTATTTTTGATGGTATCAATAAAAAGATTCACGAATATTTTAATGAACAAGAATTCATGTCTTTTCTTATGAAAGAATTCTGTTGGTTTCTAGAATTAAATAAAGGTCAAGGATATCGGCTCCTGATTAATGGTGTTGATTTTGATTATTCTGCTATAGTTGAAGATCAAGAAACTTTTCAAATAATTCACAAGGAGAGCGGAGAAGAATTTTCTGTTAGATATCTTAGGTGGCAGGAAAAAACAAATGATGAGTACTCAAAGTTCTATTATTTAACTAATAAGGAAAGAGAAAAATATAAAGAAAATACAACGTTAAACAATCAAGGCGATCATTTTTATCATAGTGTATACGTCTCAAGCAAATATTTTAATGACTTTAATTTTAGTATTAAAGAAGGGTCTGAGCAAAAATCATTAGTTGGGGGTTCTAAATCAGATCCGGCATTTCAGTATTTAATGGAAGAAGTTTATCAATTTCTTAGAAGAAAGAGAAAACCATTTCTTAAAGAGTACTCAAAAAAATTAGTAGAAAAATTTGAGGAAGAAAAGATAATCGTAGTTGATAAAAAATCTCAGTTTGAATTGGCTCACGTTCGGGAATTGAAAGAAGTAATTAAGGGATTATATGAAACACAGCCAAAAATATTTAGTGGTTTAAAAAATATAGAACAGAAGAAAACATTAGTTGGGTTTCTTAAATTACTTCTAGATTCTGATGAACGAGAAAAAATATTAGAGATTTTAGAACAAATTGTTAAATTAGATGAAAATGAAAGAGAAGAATTAAGACAATTACTAAAAGTAACAAAATTATCTAGAATTATACAAACAATAAATCTTGTGAAAGACAGATTTATTGTTATAAATCAATTGAAACAAATTCTTTTTGACAAAGAACTTAAAGCAAATGAGATTGACCATTTGCAAAAAGCAGTAGAACCAAATACTTGGATTTTTGGGGAGCAATATACTTTAATTGCTGCTGCTGAAGATGATTTTGAGAAAGCTCTCAGGGCACACATACACTTGCTTGAAGACAAGGATTTGAAAATAAAAATAGATCATCCTGATAAAAAGAAACAAGTTGATATATTCATCTGCAGACAGGAAGAGAGACAAGGTCATGTCCATAATGTAATCGTTGAACTTAAACATCCTCAAAAAAATTTGGGAGAGTCGAATCTTTCACAAGTAAAAAGATATTTAAGAACTATTCTTCAAATACCTCGCTTTAATGCTAATAATTATACTTGGGAATTTATCTTAGTTGGGACTAAATTTGATACAACCGGTTACATAGAAGGAGAAATTGAAAATAATAAGAAGAAAGGAGAGGATGGATTAGTTTACCATCTTAATAATTACAAAGTTTATGTTAAAAAATGGAGCGATATTTTAATTGATTGTAATTTGAGGCATAAATTTATAGATAAAAAATTACAATTAGACAAGGATAAAATTGCCAAGCAAGCTAAAACAGCAGATGAGGCAGTTGAAAATGCTACGAACAATTCCGCAGCAGAAAAAATTTCTAAATAAAATGGTAACATTAACTAAATCTAAATATTTTAAAGGAGAACAATGTCAAAGGCTTCTCTGGTTTGCAAATAAGAAGCAACTTCCAGAAGTTTCTCTGTTTGATCAACATAAATTTGATCAAGGACCGATTTTTGAAGAGTATGTTAAGAAAAATTATCCTGAAGGAATTGAATTAGGCCACTTAGGGTTTAATGAAAATATTGAACAAACTAAAGAAGCTGTCAAAAAGAAGAAAATGATTTTTGAGGCTGGATTTAAAGCTGATGAACTCTTTGTAAGAGCAGATATTTTAGAACCTAACGGAGATGGTTGGAATTTATATGAAATCAAAGCTTCTTCTAATGAAAAAAAGCTTAAAATCTACTTTCCAGATTTGGCATTTCAGAAATTTGTAATTGAAAAATCGGGATTAAAAGTAAAAAATTGTTTTATTCTCAAACTTAACAAAGAATATGTTAAGGAAGGAGAAATTGATTCTAAACAATTAGTTGAGAAACATGATGTTACTAAACAAGTTAATTTAATTACAAATGTTGAAGAAAATGCACAGAAATATCTAAAAACCATAAAAGATGAAAATGAAGCTCCAATCACTATTTCCGTTAATTGTAATAAGCCATATCCCTGTC